>CBDUCC010000438.1:0-3338 GCA_965365555.1 uncultured Myxococcales bacterium
ACATCCAGGCCCTACGCGGGATTTCAATAGAGGTGGAAGAGGGCGAAGTCGTCATCTCCAGGGCCAAGCAACGCGTGCGTCTACCGGCCGCACCGATGGTCGTTGCGGCGATGAACCCCTGCCCCTGCGGCTACCATGGTGACCCCACCCGATACTGCCGCTGCGGGGAACTTCAGATCGCACGTTACCGGGGACGGGTATCGGGTCCGCTTCTCGACCGATTCGACCTGCAGGTGGCGGTACCGCGGGTGAGCGCCCGAACGATGCGAAAGGCCTCCGCAGGGGAGAAGTCGAGCGTGGTCCGGGCTCGAGTGGAAGAGGCCCGTTCACGACTCGCAGCAAACAGCAGCCGCACGAACCTCGAAGCGCTCACCAGCAACGTCGTTCCGGAGGCGCTCAGTCTTCTCGAGCTCGGCGTCGAGCGCCTCAAGATGAGCGCGCGCGCGTACCTGAAGGCGCTGCGCGTCGCACACACCATCGCCGTGCTCGCGGGAAGTGACGAGGTCCAGCCGGCTCACACGGCAGAGGCACTTCAGTATCGCGTTCTCGATCGCGAGCCCGTCTGAGGGCGATGCGGTCGGCGAGATTCACACACAACGATGAGGAGAGTCCGTCAATGAAACAACCACTCAAGGCCGTCGATGCTCTGCTACAGAGCGTCGAAAAGCAATTTGGCAAGGGCGCGATGATGCGCCTCGGTGACCGCAAGGCGGAGCGCGTTCCCTGCATCCCGAGCGGGAGTCCTTCACTCGATGAAGCACTTGGATGTGGCGGATACCCGAAGGGTCGCGTCGTCGAGATCTATGGGCCCGAATCGAGCGGGAAGACGACGCTCACTCTCCACGCCATCGCGGAGTGCCAGGCCGCCGGGGGCGTCGCTGCGTTCATCGACGCAGAGCACGCACTCGACGTGCACTACGCGCAAGAGCTCGGCGTGAACGCCAAGGAGCTGCTGGTGAGCCAACCGGACAATGGCGAGCAGGCCCTCGACATCGCGGAGATCCTCGTCAAGAGCGGCGCGGTCGACCTGGTTGTCATCGACTCGGTTGCGGCGCTCGTGCCCCAGGCAGAGCTCGACGGCGACATGGGCGCCACCCATGTGGGCCTCCAGGCACGGCTGATGAGCCAGGCCCTCCGAAAGCTGGCCGGGGCTGCGCACCGAACGGGTACGACGATCGTCTTCATCAATCAGTTGCGAATGAAAATCGGGGTCATGTTCGGCTCTCCCGAAACGACTACGGGCGGTCATGCACTCAAGTACTACGCGACCGTTCGCCTCGATGTCCGCCGGATAGGGGCGGTAAAGCAGGGCGAGGCCGTGCTCGGCAATCGCACCCGGGTCAAGGTCGTGAAGAACAAGCTGGCGCCGCCGTTTCGAAAGGCAGAGTTCGACATCCGCTACGGTCAGGGGATCGACGCGGTTGGCGACCTGATCGATCGTGCAGTCGACGCCAACGTCCTCGAGAAGAGCGGCGCCTACTATCGCTTCCAGGGCAAACCCGTCGGACAAGGCCGAGAGAACGCCCGGGCCGCGCTCGCCGCCGATCCGAAGCTCGCCGAGGCCCTGCGCGCGGCGCTCCGTGCTCCGGCCGAAAAGAAGCAGCAGGCCGCCTGAGCCGAACCCTTGAGACCGGGCCGCTTCCTGTTAGAAGAGCAGCGTGCGCTGTCTGGTGACAGGAGCGACCGGTTTCGTCGGGGGCGGAGTGCTTCGAGGGCTTCAAGCCGTTGGGCACGATGTCGTGGCCTACGTTCGCGAGGGGTCGAACTCTCGTGGGCTCGCAGATATCGAGCGTGTGGTGGGCGACATCGGCGACCCGATGCGCATGGCCACGGCTGCACGCGGGTGCGACGCGGTCATTCACGCCGCCGGAATCGCCGACCCAAGCGCGCATTCGGACACCCTCGGCTGGGCCAACGTCGCTGGCACCGAGAATGCGATCAACGCAGCCAAGGAGGCCGGTTGCCGCCGCTTCGTTCAGGTCTCCTGCGCCGACGTCACCCTCTACGACGGCCCGAGGTCGTTCTGGACGGAGGCCGACGCTCCTCAGCGGCCGTACGGGCCGCTGGCGCAGACCAAGCTCCAAGCCGAAGAGCTCGTTCGCGTATCCGGAAAGAAGGGTTTCTGGACGATCGCCCTGCGACCAGGGCTCGTTTGGGGACCGGGAGATGAGACACACCTTCCAGCGTGGAAACAGGAAGCCGAGGCCGGCGGCATTCGAATCATCGGTGGAGGCAAGCGGCTGATGGCAACAACCTACATCGGCAACGTGGCCCACGCGGTGGCGCGAGCCCTGGAGACCCAGGTAACCACCGGCAACGTCTACTACGTCGTCGACACGGAGCTCTCTGTGTCACGAGAGTTCTTCAGCGAGCTCAGCGAACGACTCGGATGGGCGCCTCCTCGCAACGCCGGACCGTACCGATGGGCCTGGCTCGCCTGTCGGGCCGGCCTTTCGCCTCTCGACCCGACCCAGGTGATTCGACGAGGGCAGACGAGCGCGTTCGACATGCGCCGTGCCAAAGAGGACCTCGCCTACGAACCTGTCTTCAACCGTGACCAAGGCATGGAGGCGCTCGCCGACTGGTACCGCGCGACCGAGGCTGCCCGATGAACACCCCGACCGAGGACGAAGCCTGGATGCGCGAGGCCATCGCCGAAGCCAGGCGGGCGGAAGCTCGGGGCGAGGTTCCTGTCGGAGCCGTCGTCATACACGAGGGAGCCATCATCGCCCGCGGTCAGAACGAGCGCGAGATTAGCCAAGACCCTACGACCCATGCCGAGATGATCGCGATCCGGGAGGCGGCCGGTGTGCTCGGGAGCTGGCGCCTGATCGACACGACCCTCTACGTGACGCTGGAGCCCTGCCCGATGTGCGCCGGAGCCTTGGTGAATGCGCGCGTGCCGCGCGTTGTCTGGGGTTGCAGCGATCCAAAGGCAGGCGCTACGGAGACGCTCTACACGATCGGCAGCGACCTGCGGTTGAACCATCGTTTCGAGTGCGTCCCCGGGGTGCTGGCCGACGAGTGCAGTGAGCTGCTCACGGGATTTTTCGCAACGATCCGCGCCAAAAACGACCGCCCGAAACGTCGTTGACACCCCAAGTCGTTTTGCTAGCTTCCGCCGCGGAGAGCTGACCGAGCGGTCGAAGGTGCTTGATTCGAAATCAAGTGTACTGGCAACGGTACCAAGGGTTCGAATCCCTTGCTCTCCGCCAAGTTCTTTGACGACAAGTTGAGGGAGAGCCGCGGTCCCTGCGAGCAGGCAGGGGCCGAAGCTTTAGGTAGGCGGACTCCGCCTGGAGAGGTGACCGAGTGGTCGAAGGTGCACGACTGGAAAT
>CBDUCC010000439.1:0-3326 GCA_965365555.1 uncultured Myxococcales bacterium
TCGAACCAGTCGACCGTCGACCAGCGGCCGCTGACGAGCGCTTGCCAGATTTCGAGGGCCTTCTCGGGGTCGCTCTCGCGCATCCGCCCGCGTGCCGTGTCGACCGCGACAGCGGCCTCTCGGAGTCTATGGGTCGCGGTCAACTCCCTGGCCTGGCCGACTGCGTCCGTGATCCGAGAGCTACGAACATCGAAGATCGCCTCGGCGTTGTACGGAAGGTCGGTGTTGGGAGCGCTGCAGGCGTCGGGCGCTGCTAGACTGCGCCTCAGCCGGTGCCCGGCATCGAGGTGGGCGGCGAGCATCTGCCAACGCTCTGATTCGTGTGGCGACAGTGTGGTGACCTCGGGCAGCGGGGCCACGATGGCAACACCATGTCCCTTGCTGTCGACTGCTGTGATGCCGAAGACGTCGGCGCAGTAGTCGACGTGATCGGTATAGATCCCCAGTGCCTCTGGATGGTGTCCCTGACTCGCGGACATCGTCGTCGCCTGGCCGGACTGCGCCTGCTCGCGGAGCATCTCGGGTGGCATGGCGGCGAGGGCAGCCAGGTGACGCTCTGGGAAATCGCTCCGGCCCGCGCCCACATGAACGCCTTGGATCTCGACGTTCCCCCCTTCGGGATGGCAACCGTACTCGACCGCCGCGACTCCGAGCCCCTGGTCGAGGATCGGGAGACCGCACTTCACGATCTCGGGAAGCCAGTCCTCGTCATTTCGACCCAAATCGTAGGCGGCTTCCGTGAAATCGATGATCGCTGCGCCTAGCCGGTCCACGGGCTAGAAGACTCCGTTCGCACGCTACCAAGACTACAAAAACACACACCATAGAATCCCGGCCGGGGCCCCGCGGGTCCATACGTAATTATTCACTGGCACTCGGTCTGTCTGAGTGGAAAGTTACAAGAGCGTATGCGATGCCGAGCCTAGGCTGCGGGGGACTGCGGCGGTACTGCGCGCAGCTTCTCGACGAGCTGTGCCTGGGTCTTCACGCCGAGTTTGCGCATGGCGTCGTTCAGCAGTCGAGAGACGTACGACTGCGAGAGACCCAGGCGGTAGCCGATTAGCTTGCTCGAATCGCCGGCCCCGGCGTAGGTCGCCACCTGCGCTTCGCGCTCAGTGAGACCGCGAGGGTCGCGGACCCGCGGCGCGTTGGGGCGGGCGAGGATGAAGCGGCGTCCATCGCTGTCGAACCAGTCGACGAGCGTCCACTTGCCACGAACCAGCCCTTGCCAGAGCCGAAGCGCCTGTTCCGGATCGTCTTTACGAAGAGGGCCACGCGCTTTGTCGACGTACTGGGCGGCGCGTCGAATCGAGATCGCCGCGTCGCTGTGCTGCGCCTCGCCGATGGCGTGCGCCACCAGAAAGCGATTGGGATCGATCAGGGCTTCGGCGTCGAGTGGAATTTCAGTGAGTGGAGCTCCGGCGGCCTCTCGCTGGTTTCCCAGGCCTCGCCTCAGACGGTGCCCGGCAGCGAGGTGGACGTTCAGCATCTGCCACAGCTCCCGATCATGCCGGCTCAGCGTCATGATCTCTTTCGATGGAATGCTGATGTGGGCGCCAGCGCCGTCTGGATCGATCGCTGTCATCGAGAGCATGTCCTTCGCTCCGACATGACGGGTGATGAGCTCGTAGGCCTCGGGGAACTGTTCGCGCACTTCGGAGAGCAAGTAGACCGCTCCTCGGACACTGGCGCTCGCTCGCGACACCAGCTCAGGCCCCCCCTCTGCACCGGCGTCGAAGAGTTTCATCGGGAGATCCTCGGCGCCTTCGCTTCCCAAGGCTTGCGCGATCAGAGGCTCTCCCGATTCGGAGAGCCCGGCACCGATCGCGCCGTAGCAGCCCATGCCGAAGTCGAGGATCGAAGCGCCTGCCCGAAGGACATTGGGCAGCCAATCGGCCGGGTCGACGTTCAAGTCGTACGCCGCTTCCACCAAGTCAATCGCAGCATCCAAGCTAGAATCCATCCGCAAAACCTAGCTCCCGCTCCCCGATGCAAGCAAGGGACATGAAGCCCCCCGAATACCCCCATCCTTTCAACTACATGCAGGCCCAAACGCGAATTTTCCCCGAACGCTCCTCGGCGCTCTATTGCCACGGGCTGGTTTTGCGGAGATCCTCGGTCTTCATGCGACCGTTAGGCATCGTTGCTTTGGCTGTTGGACTCTTCGCCTGTGCGTCGTCCAGTGACCCTGCGGAGATCACCCCCACGATGACGCACACCTTCGAGCCGATCGAAATTGATGTCGGCTCCGAGGTGAGTGGGGTTTGCCAGAGCTGGGCGCTCGACAACGATGAGCCGCTCTATGTGACGAAGGTCCGGCAACGCAACGACGGCGCCTGGCACCACTCCAACTGGTACTTCGTCCCCGAGGACGAGTTCGAAGGAACGGACGGGACCTGGGACTGCGATGAGCGTGGCTTCGAGACCGTGTCGGCCGCGCTCGCCGGCGGGGTCTTCTTTGCCCAGTCCACGCAGACGCTCGCGGAGCTTCAAGCCTTCCCGGATGGTGCGGTGCTCGAGATTCCTCCTCGGCACAAGATCGTGGGCGATGTCCATCTGGTGAACATCGCCGGCAGCCCCCTCAGCACGTCGCTCAGCTTCGACATCGAGACCGTCGAGGAAGACGAGGTGCAGATTCGACTCCGTCCAATTAGCTTCACCAACACTGCGCTCGACATCGAGCCCCGCGCCGAGTCCCGCTTCGCGATGACCTGCGATCTCGGCGGTCAGTTCCAGGGGCTTTTGGGGCGAGCTCCCGAGTACAACATCTACTACGTGCTCGCGCATTACCATGAGTGGGGAAACTACTTCCGGCTCGGCTTCGTCGACGATGCCGGCGAGGAGCGAACGATCTTCGAGCTCGCGAACTCGGTCGGCGAACCGCTTGGCACCACGCTCGATCCGCCGATCCCCTCGCAGGGTGCACCGAAGCTTCGGGTCGAGTGTGGGTACCTCAATGACACCGATCGCCGTTTGCGGTACGGGCTCGGCGGCCAGGAGATGTGCGTCTTCTTGGCCTATTCCGACGCGGACTTGGTCATCGGCGCGGCTTCCGCCGACAACACCCCGATCGGACAGGACGCGAACGGGATCTACCGAAACGAAACGGCCTGCGGCGCGGTGTTGGCGGTGCCAGCACGTTGAACGCGGTGGTCAAGGGCCCGG
Source organism: uncultured Myxococcales bacterium (assembly GCA_965365555.1). Lineage (GTDB taxonomy): Bacteria > Myxococcota_A > Polyangia > Polyangiales > Houyiibacteriaceae > SG8-38. The sequence continues at coordinate 3,166 of CBDUCC010000439.1, forward strand.
TGGCGCGCCGACCCACCGGCAAGAATTCGCAGTCGGGTCGGTAAGTGTCCGGAAAGGTTGGGATTTTGGGGGGGCTTCGTGTCCCCTGGAGCGGGTGAAGGGGGTCGAACCCTCGACTTCGACCTTGGGAAGGTCGCACTCTACCACTGAGTTACACCCGC
>CBDUCC010000440.1:0-3317 GCA_965365555.1 uncultured Myxococcales bacterium
AAACGGACCCGGGGAGCCCCACTGTCCACTGGAGCCCGAGGAGGATCAGGTTCCCGCCGCTCCGAACGACATGATAGGCCAAGATGCGCCACATGGTCGGGGTGCCTACCCCGAGCACCTTGCCACGAAATAGGATCACGAAGAGGCTCAAGACGGCCGCTGCGAGCGTGACGCCGATGATGATCGTGAGAACGCTCGGATCGACCGTCTCGGTGAACGTGAGATCGCCGAAGAAGAAGTATCCGCCGAGCACGACGACGGCGACGATGTTGGCCGCCGCGGCCGAGAGGAGCGTTACGTCCTTGATGCCCGAGAACGCCTTTCGATAGCTGAGGTGCAGCGTGCGGACCGCCCAGACGAGGAAGTAGAGGTCACCGCTGCCGCCAGCGAGCGAGAAGTTCATGACGAGCTTGATGAGCAAGACGCCGTAGTAGCGAAAGATGTTGATGCCCCAGACCGCCGTATAACAGAGCGCCTCGACGGTGGGTTGCAGGAAGAAACGGGCCAGAAAGAGTAGGTAGAACCAGGGCGACGCGGGAAGTGAGCTCCAGACCTCGGCCCAGTCGGTGCCCTCGAGCTGTCGGTAGAGGACCGTGCCGACCACGACGAGGAAGAGCGCCGAGAACAGGCGCCTCGCATTGCGACGGACTTGAACCGGCACCCGCTCGTAGAGCTCCCGCGCCCTACTCTGCGCCCGCTCCACGCGCGCCTGGAGGCTCTTGCCCCTGGACGCGGGCGTCTCCGGATCGGCGCTCCGCTCCTCGATCATGGCCGGGTTATGCCCCATGGCCGCTCAGGGCGAAAGGCCGCAGGGGCAGGGCTTCAGATCGCGAAGGTGATGCCGAAGGGGAACACGAACTGGGCGTTGTATCGGGCCATGCTGGCCGTCTCGATGTGAAACCGCATCGTGGGGATTCCGAAGTCGACCCAGAGGCGGTCGTTCATCTTGTAGTTGAAGGTCAGAACGTCGACCTGAAACCCAGCCAGGAATCAATAGTCGAACCCGCCGCCCACGCCGAGCCCAATCTTCCACAGCCACGCCCACCTCGTGCTGTTGCGGATGGGCACGAGGCTTCCGAATGAAACGAAGCCGGTGGCCGTGGCCCGCCGGCGCCAATCGAGACGATTGCTGACGGGAGCGACCTCGAAGCCAAGCATCCAGCGGCTGCCGCGGCCGAGAAGGAGTCCTCCGCGGAGCGCAAACAGCAGGCTCGTGTCGACATAGACCTTCTGCCCGCTATCGATCCGACCGTTGACCCCAATGCCTGCAGCCAAGAGACCCCCAAGATAGCCACGCACTTCTTTGGGCTCTTCCGCTTCGTACCAAGCCCTCTCGGGTGGCGCCTCCGTTGCGTGCGCCACCGAGCTTGGCGGGTTCGAGACCTCGGCGGCGTATTCCTGGGCGGAGGCCCCGTTGCCCGAGATTGACAGGACGGCAGCCCAAAGAGCTGTGGACATCTGCTTCATCGTCGTCTCCTCGCCGGTGCGCAAGGCTATCCTGACGAGAAGAGACTGCGCCAATTTGGAGGGCACACGGCGCCGCTACTCGATACGTCGGTAGCGCTCGTCCGTCACGACATCTTTGACCATGCGAAGGAAGTCATGCCCGTTGGCCTCGAAGCTCGCCGTCTTGTCGACGAGCCAGCTCGTTCGTTCTTCGGCAGTGAGCTCCCGTCCAAACACCTGCTCGGAGAAGTTCCGGACTGCACAGCTCGCAAGCTGCCGCTGGTACTCCGGACGTGTGACCAGTGCGCTCGGACCGGCATCGAGCGCAGCGGCCTCTTCTTCGGTGCGCCACCCCAAGGTCTTCAGCTTGCCGAGCTCGGTATCCACGGATCCCGGCGTCGTCTCGAGCTCTCGGGTGATGTAGAAGGTCTTGCAGTAGTTCGAGCACTGGCCCTTCTCGCAGTTCGCGCAGTTGTTGTTGAAGATGTCGATGCCCTCGAGGTAGACGAAGTCGTCACCCTCTTCCCAGCGACCCCAGTGCGTCGTTGCAGGCTCGATTGTCTCGTGACAGGAGGCACATCCGCAGCGCGCCGCCAGGTCCGGGTTCATCGAACATTCATCGGTGGCCGGCGGAAGACCGCCAGAGGGCGCCTCGAACGGATCGCAGAGGAAGGCCGTGTAAAGACGGTTCACCCGGGCGCGATGCGAGGCGAAGCGGCGCAGGAAGCCAAGCGTCGTGAGGATGCCACTGTGGTAGCTCTCGCGTTCCACGAGTTGCCAATCGGCATCATAGGGAAGCTCCGGTGCGTTCTTGAGCTCGGCGTCGTTGTCATCCGCGAGGTAGCGGTAGAAGTGAGCGAGAGCTCCGTTCATCGAAGTCGCACGGGTCGAGAAGGCATTCATGTACGGCTCACCGGCGGCGATGACCGCCTCGAAGACCCGTGCGGGCTCTTCGAGCAGGGCCTCGTGCACGGCATCGTAGTTCACGCCACGGGCCGTGCAGTAGCGGAGATTCGGGCCGCATCCGCAAAGGGGATCGTCGTCGCCAGACTGGTCGCAGGTGCGGGGGTCGCCATTGTCACGTGGGGTGGCATCGGTGTGGGGCTGTGCATCGAACGCGCAGACAAAGATCGTGGTCCCAGGCGCCCAGTAAGGCTCCACCTGGACCCAACCGTCCATGGTGCAGCCCTCGCCGCCGGCGCAGTCGCCTTCCTGATAATTCTCGACCATGGGAAGCGGGCGCCCATCGGCATCGAAGCTCGTGTGCTCGATGTCGAGGCAATCGACGTCTCGGCCTCGGTATTCCTCGCGCTTTGCGCGATTGAGCCAGACGTCGAAGTTCTCGTCTCGGGAGCGCTCCACGGTCTGGCCGACGAGATCGTTGTCGCCGAGGTTCGACCAAAGGAGGCTCCGATGATAGCGCCGAAGCTGATCGTAAAACTCCGACGAACCGATCATTTCGTCGATGATCGCTTCGCTGACGTCATCGAGTCCGTGCAGCCTCTCGTACTCCTCGACCGTAGGAATCCGGCCGTAGAGATCCAGCGTGAGTTGTCGGAGGTAGCGGTACTTGTCGAGCTTCTCAACCGGTGCGCAGATCTCGGGAGACTGCGCCGCCCCGGTCCTTGGGGCGATGCTCGCAAGTACGAGCGTCAAGCATCCAATCGTCATCATCCTCATGGCGTGAGCTCCTTCGCGATCCATGCGGTGAGAGGTTCTTCTCGGTACGGCGACGGATCGCCGCCGAGGCTCTGAACCAGGGTCGCCTCACGCCGTATCACCGAGTCGACTTCAGGGTGTCCCGGAGGTTCAGCGGGAGCAGGGGTGACGTTCTCCTCTACCTGGACGTCTTCAACCTCCTCAACAGAGAG
>CBDUCC010000441.1:0-3317 GCA_965365555.1 uncultured Myxococcales bacterium
GAGCGACGGTCTCGATCAGATCCTCTATGACCAGCCGTCCGCCTGGGACGTCGTCGAGGCCGTGAAGAGCGTCGCGGCGGGTCGCGGCGAACCCCCGGCGCGCATTGCACTCGCCTGGCTGATGTCGAAGCCAGCGGTTACCGCGCCCATCGTCGGAGCGACCAAGCTCAGACACCTCGACGACGCGATCGGGGCGGTCGAGATCGAGCTGAGCTCCGAAGAAGTAGCCGCGCTCGAAGCGCCGTACCGGGCACACCCGGTCAAAGGACTCGCCGCACCGAAGACCTAGCAAGGCTAGCTATCTGCCAGCTCTGAGCGAAGGCTGCGAATCATCAGGCGCTCATAGAGGCTCGGTGCAATCCGTGACAAGAGCGCACTGGTCTTGCCGACGGGTGTCAATACCAGCCTTCGACGACCGGTTCGCGCCGCCTGCACCACGGCCTTCGCCACCTCGTCCGGGGTTCCGAGCTTTCCGACCTTGGAACGCGGGCGGGCGATTCGCTCGCCATCTCCGCCGAGCGTCGAGGCCTCCAGACCCGAATCGACGAAGGACGGACAGACCATGAGTACCGCGACGCCCTGATCGATGAGCTCTGCGCCCAGGCTTTCGAAGAGCCCATGCATGGCGTGTTTCGAAGCGGCGTACCCGCTTCGCCCGTAGAGCGGCGCCAGCCCTGCGATGCTCGACACCGCAATGATCAAGCCTTGCCGTCGCAGGAGCTCGTCTAGGCAGGCTTGTGTGCAGTGGAGCGCGCCGAAGAGATTGACCTCCATCACGCGACGGAACACCTCGAGTCGAGTCTCGGCAAATGCGCTCCGGTGCACGATCCCCGCATTGTTGATCAAGACATCGATTCGACCGAAGGCCTCTCGTGCCGCCTCCATCGTATTGAGAACCTGCTCGGGTTGCGTGATGTCGCAGGGCAGGGCGACCGCCTCGACGCCAGCGGACCGGAGCTTCGTCGCCGCCTCCTCGAGTGGACTCGAGGGCAGGTCGACGACGACGATTCGCGCGCCCTCCGCGCCAAAGGCCCGAGCAAGCGCCTGACCGATCCCGCCCGCACCCCCGGTGATGACCACCGTACGGTCACGAAGCTCACGACCCAAGAAGACCTCGCGCACGGGCATATCGCTCGAATGCTTCGCGGCTGCTGAGCTTGGGAATGTAGCCGAGCTCCTCTTTGAGCCGTCGGTTCGAGAGCACCGGGCGGTAGCGGAGGAACTTGACCCGCTCCGGGCCGTTTTCCGTCAGCCCGAGTCCCCTGAGCGCCCAAAGCAACGACTTGACCAGGCTGGCGGGAAGCGGAATGTAGGGTTTGCCGAGCATCTTTGCGATCTGGCGCGGTGTCAGCGCGCCGTCCCCGGCCTGATTGTACACCCCGACTCGATCGGAGAAGACGGCATCGACCAAACAGGCGACGAGGTCCTGATCCCAAATGAAGACGAAGGGCGAGTCGGAGCCGACGATGCCCAGGATCACCGGCTTTTCGAACAGGTCGGTCACCGGGCTGTGCACGTCTTCCCCGACGATCGTACCGGGGCGGAAAACGATCTGGCGAAGATCCGGGTGACTCTGTCGCCACTCGGCCAGCATCTCTTCCACGATCCGCTTGTGTTTGGAGTACTCGAACTCGTCGTTGCCTCGAAGCGGGTCGTCCTCGTCGAGCCAGTCGGGGTTGTCCGGGTGGTATCCGTACGCGGCTCCGCTCGAGGTCACGATCAGGCGCTTGGCCCCCACCGCCTCGCAGGCATCCAGCACGTTCTTCGTCCCGAGCACGTCGACGCGGTACGCGAGGTCCGCAGGGGCGCCCTTCGGAGCCCGAACGATCGATGCCAGGTGGATCACGGTATCGATGCCGTGTCGCCTGAAGAGCTCAGTCAAACCCGGGTCGCAGATGTCGCCTTGCTCGTAGCTCACTCCGTCGATGCGCTCACCCATCGGCGTCTCGGCCCAGTCGAGCGCAACGATCGCCGAGAGCTCCTGGCTACGCTTTGCGAGTGCAGCGACGCAGAGGCGGCCCACGTATCCAGCCGCCCCGGTCACCAGGACCGCGGGGCCACGGTCCATCAGGCGCCTGGCTCCTGATGCATGGCTTTGAATTCCTGCAGCCCGGGCGCGAAGAGGTGCATGTTCGGGTCTACATCCACGTGGATCACCGAAGGCTTCCCCGATTCGATGCAGCGCCGAAGCGCCGGTTCCAGCTCGTTCGGGTCCGCGACGCGCTCACCGTGGCAGCCCATCGCGACGGCGACTTTGTCGAACTCGATCTCCTCGAAGTCGGCGTTGATCGTCCCCTGCTGCTCGGTGCCTATTGCCGGCCGCAGCATCTGCAGGCCGATCGTCTGAGTGAGCTTCACCATGCCCCACTGCTTGTCGCAGAGCACGAGGTAGACGACAGGCAGGCCGTTTCGAAGCGCCGTCTCGAGCTCCTGGACGTGGAAGCCCATGGCGCCGTCGCCGATGATGCACACCACCTTGGCGTCCGGGCGGGCGATCTGGCCGCCGAGGGCCTGAGATACGCCTGCCCCGAGCATCCCGAGCTTGAACGTCGAAAGGAGCGCGTCGGGGCGATTGATCCTCGAAAAGAAGCTGGCCCAAACGGTCGCATTTCCGCCATCGAACACATACACGGCATCATCTCCGAACACCTTCTGGCAGACGTTCGGGACGTGCGCGCTGTGCATCGGGGTCGCCTCGTTCTGGAGCGCCGCGTCGAGCTGATCCCGCACCTTGGCCTGACCTTCCACCAAGGCCGCAGTCCGGGCTCTGTTCGCTTGAAGGCGGTCTGACGCGAGGGGTCTCTGCTCGAGCTCCCGGCCGAGCGCGGAGAGAAAGGCGTTCGCGTCGGCGAGCACCGCAAGCTCGGTCGCCTTGTTCAAGCCGAGGATCTCGTCGTCGATGTCGACCTGGATCATCGCTTGTTCACCCGGCTGCCCCCAGTACGGCGGCTTTCCCCACCAGTCGGTCTCTCCGAGGCGGGAGCCCACCACCAGCACCACGTCCGCCTCGCTTCTGGCCTGGTTGATCGGCTCCATCGCCCAGATCGGGAGCAGTTGCTCGTGGTTGTCGGGCAGGGCGCCGCGTCCAGCCCAGCTCGTGGTGATTGGTGAGCCCAAGGCTTCGACCACCTCTTCGAGCGCATCCTATGCAGGCGCTTGTAGAACACCACTACCGGCATGGATGTGAGGACGCTCGGCGTTTCGGAGTAGCTCTGCCGTGCGAGTGATTTGGCTCGACGAAGGCTCGACCGGCTCCGTTCGCCGGTAAGATTGCGGGGGGCGAAGGTCGATGCCGTCGGCCTCGAAGACGCCGTTCA
>CBDUCC010000442.1:0-3315 GCA_965365555.1 uncultured Myxococcales bacterium
CCGCCCTGCGGCTTGTATCGCACCACGGGCCCGATCGGACCGATCGAGCCGGGCCGGCTGGTCTACTTCCACAATCACGGCAACCCCGGGCCCGGCGTGTATCTGCCCAAGACCTGGAAGCACAATCGAGCGGAGTTTGACGAGAAGGGGCAGACCCTCTCGGACGCCGGGCTCGTCCGCTATCTCGAGCCCCTGCCACCGGAAGGTCTCTATCGAGTCGCGGAGCCCTTCCACTGCTGTGAGAAGCGCTGCCGTCACTTCGAGGAGGAGGCGCTGGTCCAGCTCGGATACAACGGCAATGCTGAGCCGATTCTCTTTCGCCCCGAGCTGGTCGATGCGATGCTGGCCATCCCTGCACAAGGCTGGAAGACCTCGCTCGCGACCACCCGTCATCTCCGAAAGCTTCGGGTGCCCGTCACCCGGCGCGACGGACTCCCCACGCAGTAGTGTAATTTCGCTTACTTTTCTTTGGCGATCCCCGCTGCCTATACTGAACGCCAGGATCTCGATGGGGTGGTCGACGAAATGGGTGCAGCGGGCACGAAGCATCGCGCCACCGGCAATGGACGACCGCTGGGGCGCCCTCTTGGTGCCGCCGGAGCTCGTCGAGGATCATCCCCGAAGCCCCGACCGTGCGTTCCTGCTGGTCCGGTACACCGTGGTTGCGGCGATCTTCACCGTCCTATTCGCGCCCTACTTCTTCTTGTACCTGAAGCTCCCATACACCCTGCTCCTGAATCTGATCTACGCGGTGACCTTGGGGCTCACGCTGCTGATTCTGCGAAAGACGAAATCGGTCCGCATCGCGGCGAACTGGACTCTGACCTGTGCGTTCGGCGTGCTCATGTTTCAAGCCTGGATGCTCGGCGGTGTCTCCTCGCTCGCCTATCCGTGGCTCGCGGTAACTCCGGTCGCGGCCATGCTCCTTCGTGGCGTCCAAGGCGGTGCCCGGTGGACCGCTGTCGCCGTCGTCGGAGTCGTCGGAATTGGGGTCGCGGAGTCGTTGGGAATGCTCCCGAACGGTCCAGAGATCAGCGGCACCGCGCGCGGCGCGACGACGACGACCATCGGGTCGCTCACGATCGCGCTTGGCGCTCTCGCCTGGCTCGCCGAGAGCCGCGCCGACGAGCTACTTCAGGACCTCAAGCGCCAAAAGCAAGTGTTCGAGGAGCGAGCGGTGCGAGACTGGTTGACCGGCCTCGCCAACCGGGCGCTCCTGACCGAATGCCTCATTCAGAGCTGGGAGCGTGCGCGCCGGCATGGTCCGCGCGGCGCCCTGTTCTTCGTGGACCTGAACGATTTCAAGCAGGTCAATGACGAGCACGGGCACTCGGCCGGGGACCAGGTCCTTCGAGACGTGGCGCTTCGGCTGCAGGACACGGTTCGCTCGTCCGATCTGGTAGGCCGCATCGGAGGGGACGAGTTCGCCCTGATCATCGAGGGCGTCGAGAGCCAAGCCGATGTCGCGATCCTGGCAGACAAGGTCGCCGAGTCGATCGAGCAGCCGATCGAGATCGACGGAGTGGAGATTCGAGTCGGCGCCAGCATCGGCGTAGCCTTCTTCCCCGATCGGGAATGCCACTTTGGCGACCGAGTCACGTTGCCGAGCATCCCCGCCACTGGGGCTTCGGCTCGCGGCGAGGTCGATCACGAGTCGGTACGTCGCCTTCTCGAGAAGGCAGACGCCGCGATGTACGTCGCGAAACGAAAAGCACTTCGGTACTGGATCCACGAGCACCATGCCGACGAAACGCTGCCCAGCCGAACGGGCTTCATGAGCGAGCCACCACCGGCCGCATAAACGTCGCTTTCACGTCCGCCCAGGGTTGCGCTAGAGTCCCGGCATGAAGGCGACAATCGGCATCTTGACGGGCGGCGGCGATGTGCCGGGGCTCAATCCAGCCATTCGAGCAGTGACGATTCGCGCGCTTCGCGAGGGGCACCGAGTGATCGGGATCCGTCGCGGCTGGGCCGGGCTCGTCGATTTCGTCCCCGACAAAGACGCCGACAACAGCGCCTGCGTTCAGGTGCTGACCGAGGAGCTCGTGGACAAGGCCGGACGCACGGGGGGAACCTTTCTGCACTCGTCGCGAACCCGTCCGAGTCACCTTCCGAAGGGCCTCGTGCCGCCTCATCTCGGCGACAAGTACACCGACGATGTCAACGACATTACCGAGGACATCCTCAAGAACCTCGACTTTCTCGGCATCGACTATCTGATCCCAATCGGCGGCGACGACACGCTCAGCTACGGCGCGCACCTTCATCAGAAAGGCGTGCAAGTCATCGCGATCCCCAAGACGATGGACAACGACGTGCCGGGGACCGACTACTGCATCGGCTTCAGCACCTGCGTGACACGCACGATCGAGCTCACCCACAAGCTCAGAACCTCCGCCGGCTCGCACGAGCGATTCCTCGTCATCGAGGTCTTCGGCCGATACGCCGGCTACACCGCGCTCTTGCCAACGATGGCCGGGGCCTCGAACCGTTGCGTGATCCCCGAGCACAAGTTCGACATGGACCAGCTCGTCGAGCTCCTGGTGCACGATCGGGACCGAAACCCGAGCAATTACTCGGTGGTGCTCGTCTCGGAGGGTGCACAAATCGCAGGCGATTCCGACATGTCGTTCGAGGGCGAAGAAGCCGACATGTTCGGCCACAAGAAGCTCGGTGGCATCGGCGACCGGGTGGCCAACGGCCTCAAATCGCTGTCCCCGAAGTACAACCGCGGCCGCAAGGTCAACGTGATCAGCCAGAGGCTTGGCTATCTCGTCCGCTCCGGCGATCCGGACGCGCTCGATTCCATCGTACCGATGGTCTTCGGCAATCTAGCGCTCGATCTGGTCGATGCCGGAACCTCAGGCAGGCTCGTCTCGATCCACAACGGCCGCTATGGCAGCGTTCCGATGGAGACGATCATCGGCACCAAGAAGGTAGTGGACGTCCAGAAGTACTATGACACCGAGCGCCTTCGCCCCAAGTACAAGGCCTTCAACGACCTACCGCTCTTCATCATGACGAGCGACGCCTGACGGGGCCGGGTCCTCGACGATCGTAAGCACGGAGTCTCCGAGCTGCCGCCAACGGCCTCGGAGGGAACGGGTCTCGGGAGTGAGCTTCACGACCAGCTCCGACCAAACGTCGCCCTTTGCGCCCGGATCGGCGATCGCGACCTCCACCCGCCTCGTATCCCGTCGGAGACCGACTCGAAGCGCCTTGAGCGCGCTTTCTTTCGCGCTCCAGGTGAGGGCTACGTGCCGAACGCGAAGGCTTGGTTCGGCTCGGGCGATCGCTCCGCGTTCCGATTCGGTG
>CBDUCC010000443.1:0-3311 GCA_965365555.1 uncultured Myxococcales bacterium
GAAGCCTTCCACATAGGCGCGGTGGTCCGGATCGACGATGTACGCCTTCACATCGTCCATCGAGTCGAACAGGAGCGTGATCGCGATGTCCCAACTCGCCTCCGATGCCTCGTCGGCCGGCACTCCCACCTCGACGCGACGTACCTCAGAGAGCGCTTCGAGATCCGCGCGAGTCCGCTCGGCGAACTCGGCGCGCGCGAGATCGTTGCAGTATTCGTCCTTGAGCTTGAAGATGACAATGCGTTGGATCATGGCTTCACCCGATTCCGACGAGACCGCAGGCGATGCCGGCAAGATGTGGAACCGCCGCACCGAAGAGCGAGGCCTCGGTCGAGCTCGCGTTCCCGTCGAGGCTCCGTTTGTACACACCCTGTGCGATTGCAGCGAGCCGAAAGAGCGAAAACGCCTTGTAGAACGCGAGGTCCGGAACACCGTCTCGGCCGACGAGCTCGCAATAGCGCGCAACGAATCGGCCTTCGGACGGGATGCCGCTACGTTGGAAGTCCGTGCCGGCAAGACCGCCGATCTTCGGGAGCATGACATCGTAGAGCATGCAGGTGTACGCCAGGTCGGACAACGGGTGCCCGAGCGTCGAGAGCTCCCAATCGATCACGGCCAGGGCACGCGGCTCGGTCGGATGGAAGATTAGGTTGTCGAGGCGGTAGTCTCCGTGAACGAGCGAGGTGGCTTCGTCGTCCGGGATGTTCTCAGGAAGCCAGTCGATGAGCGTGTTCATCGGAGCCACATCGGCGGTCCGAGACGCCAGGTACTGCTTCGTCCACCGCTTCACTTGGCGCGCAACATAGGCATCTAGCCGCCCATAGTCGGAGAGCCCTGTCGACTCGAGGTCGACTCGATGGATCGCTGCGAGCACCCGCGCGAGCTCTTCGTAGATCGCCGTCCTCTCGGAAGCGTCCAGGTCCGGGAGCTGAACGTTCCAGAAGATGCGACCTTGGACGTACTCCATGACGAAGAACGAGGTGCCGATGACCGAGTCGTCCTCGCACAGAGCGTACATCCTGGCGGTGGGGACGTCGGTGTCGCGCAGGGCGTGCATCACGCGGTATTCGCGGTCCACCATGTGCGCGGACTGGAGGAGCTTGCCCGGAGGCTTCTTCCGCAGAGCGTATTGCCGCTCGCGGTCCGCAAGCCAGAAGGTGGGGTTCGACTGCCCGCCTTTGAACTGAAAGACTTGGAGCTCGCCGGTGTACCCTTCGACGTTCTCGGCCATCCAGGCGTCGAGCCGCGCTTCATCGAAGCGGTGCGCATCGCGGACGGGTCGAGCATTCTCTGGGGGCACGGCTGGCATGATTCCTCGCTTTCGCTGGCCCGGCAGCTTATCACGCTCGGCCGAGCGTCCAGACGACGGTACCCATTGAGCTAGGCTCGCATCGGAGCTAGGTTCCCTGGCGTGAGCTGGGACATGAACCCGCGCTTGAGCTTCCGGGGGTTTTGGATCGCCCTCGCGATCCTCTTGAGCGCACAGGTCGTCTTCGGGCAGAAGGGTGACCAGGACGACGACGACTCGGGGTACCGTCCCGCGCCGAGCACAAACACGGCCGCAGACGTACAGGCGCTCCCGATCGAGGCCCCGGCGGGGAGCAAGGCGGTCGTGGTTGCCATCGACCGAACGGTCGAGCTCGGCCTCGCCGCTTTCGTTCGGCGCGCGATCGAGACCAATGAAGACGCCGCTGTCATCATCTTGGAGGTCAACACACTCGGCGGGCGAGTGGACGCGGCGATTCAGATCCGGGACGCGATCTTGGAGGCCAAGCCTCGAACCGTCGCCTTCATTCACCCCCGCGCGATCAGCGCCGGGGCCCTCATCAGCCTGGCCTGCGACAACGTCCTCATGAGTGAGGGCGCCACGATCGGCGCGGCGACGCCGGTTCAGGCCGGAGGCGGTCAGGCGGAGGCCGTCGGGGAAAAGATGGTTTCCTACATGCGCGCCGAGATGCGTGCGACGGCAGAGGCCAACGGCCGCAGGGGCGACATCGCCGAAGCGATGGTCGACCGCGAAGTCGTCATCGATGGAATCGTCGAGAAGGACAAGCTGCTCACTCTCGACACCGATCAGGCGATCAAGGTCGGAATGGCGGACGGCCGGTTCAGCGACCTCGACGCCGTCCTCGAGGCCCTGACCCTGAAGTCGCCGGTTTTGGTCGACACCGAGCTCAACTGGGGCGAGGAGATCGCGCGTTGGCTCACCGAACCGACGGTGAGCGGGCTTCTTCTTTCGGTTGGAATGCTCGGGCTGATGATCGCATTCTACACCCGGAGCGTGGGCGCCTTCACCGTGGCCGGGTTCATCTCCCTCGCGCTGTTCTTCGGCGGGCATGCGGTCGTTCACCTCGTCGGATGGGAGGAGGCGCTCCTGTTTCTGATCGGCGTGATCCTCGTCGTCATCGAGATCTTCTTCATCCCGGGCTTCGGCGTGCCGGGGGTCCTCGGCTTGATCTGCGTCATCTCCGCCCTGGTGCTGTCGCTGGTCGGGATGCCGATCGACGTGTCGTTCGAAACGGGGATCCTCGCCGATGCGATGACCCGCGTGCTTTTGTCGTTACTCGGCGCCTTCGTGCTCGCTCTCATCGCGATGCGAATGCTTTCTCGCACCGAGTTCGGGCGCGCGCTGGTACTTCAGACCGCCGAAGCTGGCTGGATCTCAGCGCCACCGGCTTCGGATCTCGTCGGTCAGACCGGTGAAGCACTCACCGACCTCCGGCCCGCTGGCAAGGTAATCATCGAGGGCACGCGCTACGAAGCAAGCAGCGAGCGCGAGTTCATCGCGGCAGGTACACGGGTCCGGGTGATCGGCAAAGAAGGCCCCGCCCTGGTGGTACGCCAAGAGGGCGACGCGTGACGCCATTCATCATCGTGACCGTGCTCGTGCTCGGCCTCATCCTGCTCTTCGCCGAGGTGGCGATCGTGCCAGGGTTCGGGGTGGCTGGCGTCTTGGGCGTCCTGGCCCTGGGCGCCGGAGCGGTTGCGGCTTGGACCGAGCTGGGGCCGCTCTGGGGCGGTCTGACCGGGGTGTGTTCACTGGTGGCGGCGGTCATCATGCTCGTCTGGCTCCCCAAGAGCCGGGCGGGGCGCAAGGTGGTGCTCGAGCACAGTCAGGCGGATGCGGTGTCGCAAGAAGACCGAAGTGCCCTGGTCGGGCGCCGCGGAGTCACCGTGACGCCACTGCGACCCATCGGCCGTGTCCGTTTCGGTCGCGACGAAGTCGATGTGATCACCGAGGGTGAGTACATCGACAGCAACCAAGAAGTCGAAGTGATGACCGTGGAAGGCGCGCGCGTGGTCGTGCGCAC
>CBDUCC010000444.1:0-3308 GCA_965365555.1 uncultured Myxococcales bacterium
GGCGGCGCGCGCCAGCCTAGGTCTCGCGAACGTGATGAACCGCGTGGGTATCCATCGTTGGTTCATGGAGAAGCTGGTCGGGATTGATCGGCGCAAGCTGCTCCCCGACTTCGCCCAGACTACCTTCGAGAGCTGGGCGAAGGGTGCCGGTCTCACCGAGAAGGGCATCGGCGGCGAAGTCGTGCTGTTCCAGACCTGCTACGTCCAGGGCAACGAGCCGCAGATCGGGATGGATACGGTGGAGGTCTTCGAGAAGAACGGCGTCGACATTCGCTGCGAGAAGGGTCTCGAGTGTTGCGGAATGCCGGCCTGGGAGAGCGGAGACCTCGAGCTTCTGCGTAAGAAAGCCCGCGTCAATCTCGATCGCCTGATGCCCCATGTCGAGGCCGGCGCAAAGGTCGTCGCCTTGAACCCCACCTGCTCCATGATGCTCCGCCGCGAGTATCCGGAGCTTCTCGAGGGCGAAGACCGAGAGCGGGCAAAGCGTCTGGCCGAGGCGGTCGCGGACCCGAGCGAGTTCATCTGGTCGATCCGAAAGGAAGACCGCTTCAACACCGACTTCAAGAGCTCCCCGGGCGGCAAGGTCGCCTACCACGCGCCCTGTCATCTTCGGACTCAAGGGGTGGGTTTCAAGGGCCGAGATCTCATCCGCAAGATTCCCGATGTCACACCAGCCACCGTGATGGAGTGCTGCGGCCACGATGGCACGCACGCCATGACAGTCGAAGGCTTCGAGTACTCGATCCGCGTGGGCAAGAAAGCGTTCGACGCAATGAAAGAAGCCGACGCGGAGATTTGGGCGACCGATTGCCCACTCGCCGCGATTCAGTTTCAGCAACACGCTGGCGTCAAACCCATGCATCCGATGTCCGTGCTCGCGCGTGCCTACCGCGAGGACGGCTTCGACGCCCCGAAGGCCCTGCCTCCGGGAGAAGGAGAATCGAAGTGAAACCCGTCGATCGCTCTGAGCTCCTCGACTACGTGACCTACACCGAGAGGCGCGAAACGATCCGCGCCGAAGCGCTACGAGCCAAGTCAGTTCGTCGAATCCTCGTTGGCGAGAGCTTCACGTTCTTGTTCGAGAACCGCGAAACGATCCGCTACCAGGTCCAAGAGATGATGCGTGTCGAGAAAATCGTGAAGGAAGACGACATCCAGCACGAGCTCTCCACGTACAACGAGCTGATCCATCGCAAGGGAACGCTCGGATGCACTCTTCTGGTGGGCATCGACGACGAAGCGGAGCGGGACGTCAAGCTACGAGAATGGGTCGGGCTGAACGAGCACATCTACGCGCTGTTGCCGGACGGCACGCGCGTGAAGCCAACCTGGGATCCGCGGCAGGTCGGGGAGCAGCGACTCTCGTCGGTCCAGTACCTGACTTTCACGCTCGCCGAAACGCCTACGGCGATCGGTATCTCCATGCCGGGCGCCCAGGCCGAAACCATGCTTTCGGAGAGCCAGCGCGAGGCGCTCCAGGAGGATTTGGACGCCCCCGACCCTTCCGACAGGGAAGAATAGGAAAAGCAGCCTCGGCTGCAGTTGTCTGAGACGGGAAGGCGCCTTACGTTCCTCCCCTAGGAGCCCTCAATGCTGCGAATCGTCCTCTTTCTAGCCACCAACCTCGCCGTGCTGCTCATGGCTGGCATCGCCATGGCAGTCTTGACCGCCCTCGGGGTGATCCCGCCCGATGCACCGTACCTGAGCATGCTGATCTGGTGCGCACTCTTCGGCTTCGGCGGGTCGATCCTTTCGCTCGCAATGTCCAAGACCATCGCCAAGGCCTCGACTCGGGCTCGGGTGGTCGACCAACCGGCCAACGACATCGAGCGCTGGCTCGTCAGCACCGTGGAGCGGCAGGCCAAGCGAGCGGGCATCGGCATGCCGGAGGTTGCGATTTTCGACTCCCCCGACCCGAACGCCTTCGCAACGGGCATGTTTCGCAACAATGCACTCGTGGCCGTCAGCACGGGGCTGCTTCGCTTGATGAGCAAGGAGGAGGCGGAGGCGGTGCTCGGACACGAGGTGTCGCACGTGGCCAATGGCGACATGGTGACGCTTACCCTCATTCAGGGTGTGCTGAACACGTTCGTGCTCTTCATCTCCCGTATCATCGCTAGCCAGTTCGATCGGGGTCGCTTCATGATCTACATGGCGCTCCAGATGGTCTTTGGCATCTTCGCGAGCATGATCGTCGCCTGGTTCTCGCGCCGGCGTGAGTTTCGTGCGGATGCCGGCGGCGCCGAGCTGGAGAGCCCGGCAGCCATGGCGTCGGCGCTCAATCGGCTCCGCACGATGCGAGATGCGCCCTCGCAACTTCCCGACGCCTTGACGGCGTTCGGCATCCGTGGAGAGGGCATGCTGAAACTGATGGCGACCCACCCTCCCCTCGAGGAGCGTATTGCCCGCCTTCAGTCGCGCGTCTGAACACGGACAGACTAGCCCACGATCTTGCCACCGCGGGTGTCCTTCGGTAGGAGGGTCGCATGGGGAAGCGAGGGGGTTTCTGCGTGTGGCTGGCTTCGATGGTCGCAGCGGTCGGCTGCGAGGAGCCCCGTGTCCCGCAGGAGCGGATCGAGATCGCTCCCGCGGATCGCTCCTGCCAAGAAGGCGAGGCCTGCGGCGTCGTCGAAACGAGCTGCGCTTCGATCGGCTGCGAGTGCGGGGTCGCGGTCAACGAGTCTCGCCTTCTGCACTATCAGAAGGAGCTCGCCGAGTGCCGCGGGCAAGACGGGCTCGCCACCTGTGACTTCAGCTGCGAGACCCCGTTCGGCAAGTGCTTCCAGGGAGCCTGCGTGCTCACCGACGAGCCGCCGGAGTTGTTTCGGCGGGGCCGAAGCGTTCAGACGCTCTGTGAGAGCTCGCGCGGGGACTATGTCGGCTGCCCCGAGTGTCCGCCCAACGCGCGCTGCAAGTCCTGTGTGCCATGCGCCTGCCCGTCGACCCATCGCTGGACTTCGAAGGGCTGTCGACGGGTGGTTCACGCCGAAGCGCGCGACATCCCCATCGAGATCCGCCCGTCACGCCTGACGCTCGCCGACAAGGTGAAGCTTCGGGTCCACAACGAAACCCGGGGTACGCTCTGGCTCAGGACCCGCTGCGGCACACCGTTCTACAAGCTCAGGCGGAAAGAAGACGGCTGGGAAAGGAGCTACGAAGCGTTCCAGGGGCGCGAGTGCCGCGAACGCGCGTTCGAGATCAAGCCTGGAAAGAGCCGCCCCTTCGTGGTCGGTCACCTATCGAAGTTCCAGAGTCCCGACGGAGGCCCTATCGATCCTGGAACGTATCGGTTTGAGCTGAACTTCACG
>CBDUCC010000445.1:0-3286 GCA_965365555.1 uncultured Myxococcales bacterium
TCATTGCGCTTTCCAGTTGACGAAAAGTTTGTTCACCATCGTCCTCAAAAATATCAGAAATATTTTTCCCGGATCTGTATACAATCATTTTATCTGTGTCATAAAAAGGACATTTCAACAACTCTGCCAGCAAGGGGCCGATTCTGCTTTTACCGGCACCCATAAAGCCGATCAGGAAAATTTTCATGCGCTCAACCTCACTCTGGGATCCAGGCTGGCGTACAAAATGTCCACCAGGATGTTGACGATGACAAATATGACCCCGATGAACAGGGCTGCGCCCAGAATGACCGGATAGTCATTTGCGTTGAGGGCGTCAATGGTCAGCTTTCCGAGCATCTGCAGAGCCGACGCGAGGTCGAAGAGACGCTCGCCGCGCACGTGGTGCCTGTGACCACCCTCCGAGCCGGACTGATCCTAGGCGGCGCCGGCTCCTCGTTTCAGGTCATGGCCCGTCTCGTTCAGCGCCTGCCGGTGATGGTCTGTCCGCGTTGGACCGACACCAGGACGCAGCCCATCGCGCTTCGCGACGTCGTCGCCCTGATCCGCGGTGTCATCGGCCGCGACCAAACCTACGATCACGCATACGACATCGGGGCTCCCGACGTCGTGACCTACAAAGAGATGATGGCGCTGACCGCCGCGGCGCTCGGAAAGCGTCGAACGTTCATCCCGACGAAAGTTCTCTCGCCCGGGCTCTCCCGACTTTGGGTTTCGCTCGTGACGGGGGCTCCCAAGGCCCTCGTTGGTCCGCTGGTTCAGAGCCTTCGCCATGAGATGGTGTCGGAACGAAACACGCTCGCCGAAGAGCTCGGGGTCGAGCTCACACCGACCGCGGAGGCGATCCGCCTGGCCGTGGCCGGGCAGGACGGTTCGGTGCCTCATGCCTTCCGGGGTGCCCGCCGCCAGGGAGGTCCCTCGCTCGTGCGCTCGGTCCAGCGGATGACCCTGCCAGCAGGATGGACGGCCAAGCGAGCCGCCCGCGAGTACCTGCTATGGCTACCCCGCTTCTTGAGCGGCCTTCTCCGAGTCGATCTCGAGTCCGTCGAGCGGTTTTCGTTCGTTCTCGCACCACTGAACCTTCCGCTACTCGTCCTTCGATGGGCACCCGAACGCAGCAGTCGGAACCGGCAGCTCTTCTACGTGACGGGCGGACTCCTTCGCGGACCGCAGGGAAAGCCTCGTTTCGAGCTCCGCCAGGTGCTCGGAGGGAGGACGTTGCTCACCGTCGTCCACGATTACGAGCCCAAGCTGCCCTGGCTCGTCTACGTGCTCACGCAAGCGGTATTCCACAAATGGCTGATGTACCGATTCGCCGCCCACCTCTCTCTCGGCCGATCGACCCGCACCCGCATTCCCAGTTCCGCGAAGGCTATGCCCTCGTAAATGTACACTTTGGAGGAAACACTCATGCGAACCCAGGCACTATTCATTTCGACTTTGCTTAGCGTGGCGGCCCTCGCCGGTTGCGCCAAGGATGCCCCCGAGGCGTCGACCACGGCCTCAAAGATGGCGGCAAAGCAACCCGCTGCGAACATCGTCACGGTGGCTGCGAGCGCCGGTCAGTTCAACACGCTCGTCGCCGCGATCAAGGCGGCCGGACTGGCAGAGACCCTGCAGAGCCCCGGCCCTTTCACGGTCTTTGCACCCACCGACGACGCGTTTGCCAAGCTGCCGGCCGGGACCGTCGACAGCCTTCTGCTTCCGGAGAACAAGGAAAAGCTGGCATCGATTCTCAAGTATCACGTCGTAGCCGGCGAAGTTCTCGCCGCTGACGTCGTGAAGCTCGACGCGGCCGACACCGTGGAAGGTCAGCCTGTGAGCATCAGCGCGACCGATTCTGGCGTCCGCGTGAACGACGCGAACGTGATCAAGACTGACGTAATGGCTTCGAACGGAGTCATCCACGTCATCGACACTGTCCTCATTCCTTCGCCCTAAGAAACGAATTCACTTCTCATCCTCATCCTCTTCCTACAACCCGAGGCCGTCCGTCCAGCGGACGGGCGGCCTCACCCTTTCCCGGCACGGAGCGAGTACTCGGCGCATGGAGCACGCGAAAAATGAATGTTGAAACCACCACCCCATTCATTGTCAGGCGAATCGCCGTGTCTCCAAGCAATGGGTACTCGCCCCGGGCCTCCTTTCCGGGGTCACCATGACGAGCACCGACCAATCCACCAATGGCGCACAGGAGCCGAACGGCCTTTACCCAATGCGAGTCGTCTCGCGACTCACGGGCCTGACCGCCGATACGATTCGAGTCTGGGAGCGTCGCTACGGAGCCGTGGCGCCCGACCGCACTGAAGGCAACAAGCGACGATACAACGGAAGCCAAGTCCGTCGCTTGGTTCTCCTGCGTCGCGCGACCGAGCTCGGCCATTCGATCGGCCAGGTTGCCCGTCTTCGAGATGAGGAGCTTCGGCGCATCATCGGAGAGACGAGCCCGGACATCGGCAGTCAGGTCTCCCTCTATGCGGCGCTCGTGGAGGACTACCTCGGTGCGGTCATCAACTTCGAGGTGCAGCGCGCCGAGTCGATACTCACCCGGACCGCGGCCATCCTGCCACCGATGACCCTCACGCTCGAGGTCATCGTCCCACTTATGCGCCGCGTGGGAGAAGCCTGGAACGCCAACCAGCTCCGGATCTCGCACGAGCACATCATCTCCGGGCAGCTTCGGAGCCTCCTCGGCACGCTCATGCGTCACACTGAGCCGAAGCAGGGCGCTCCACGAATTCTGGTCGCGACACCACCCGGCCATCTTCACGAGTTCGGCGCGATCATCGGTGCATTCATGGCGGCAAGCCGTGGCTATGAGCCGATCTACCTCGGGACCCACATGCCCTTTGCCGAGGTCGCCGAAGCTGCCGACCAGGCCAACGCCTCGGTCGTCCTCCTCAGCATTGCGCGCGATTGCGAGCCGGGCGAGCATCCGAGCCTCATCGCCGGGATCGAGCAAGTGGCGCGCCGCCACGAAGTATGGGTGGGCATCCCCCATGACCATGATCTCGCGAAGGTCGACCTTCCCGCCAAGGTCCTCCACGAGTACGAGCAACTCGACTCACTTCTCGTGAGCAGCAAAGGTTGAGTCTTTCCCGTATACTCGCGCGCCATGGCGACGCGGATGGGTTGGTTGGCCGGACTGTCGATGGTCCTGGCACTCGGGGCATGCAGTGAATCCGGCTCGGGGCCAGGCGGTGCAGGCGGTGCAAGTGGCGCCGGCGGCGACGGAATGGGTGGCACTGCAGGCGGCGCCGGCGGTAGGCCCAGTCGGCTCGTCGTA
>CBDUCC010000446.1:0-3283 GCA_965365555.1 uncultured Myxococcales bacterium
GACGCTCGACGTGGAGCTCGAGACGGTAGGCACGAAGTTTCCTGGGTTTCTCTACCGGCGTCAGCCGAGAAACGTGTACTGGGAGACCACGATCTCCTGCGACCTGGCCTGCCAACACTGCCGCGCGAGCGCGATTCCGCACCGGGACCCAGGCGAGCTGAGCACGGAACAAGGGAAAGCCTTGATGCGGAGCGTGCAGGAGCTCGGCAGCATGCTCGTCCTCACCGGCGGCGACCCGCTCAAACGCCCCGATATCGCGGAGCTGATCGAGTACGGCCGATCGCTGCCGATCCATGTGTCGATCACGCCGAGTACGACCCCCCTTCTGACGATGCCAACGGTTGCGCGCTTCCGAGAGCTCGGAATCAGTGCGATGGGGGTGAGCCTCGACGGGCCGACCGCCGAGATCCACGACGCCTTCCGCAACGTCCCCGGCACGTTCGACTATTCGTTGCGGGCACTCCGATGGGCGCGCGAGCATCGCATCTCCGTTCAGGTGAACACGACAGTCACGGCCGAGACGCTTCCTCACCTGCAAGCGATGTACGAGCTCTTGCGCGACACCGCGGCCCCGCCGGTTCGCCGCTGGAGTCTATTCCTACTGGTGCCTGTGGGACGAGGAAGCGCGCTTCGAGCTCCGAGCGCCGAGGATGTGGAAAGGCTCTTCGCGTGGGTCTACGAAATCTCGAAAGAGGCTCCCTTTCGTGTCGGGACCACGGAGGCCCCGCACTACCGCCGATACTGGATTCAGCGGAAGCTCGCGGAGGGCGTTGGCCTCGAGGAGATTCAGTCGCGGGCGCGTGCGATGTCGTTCGGGATCCGCGACGGCAACGGGGTCATCTTCGTTTCTCACCTTGGCGAGGTCTATCCCGCCGGCTTCCTGCCCTACCCGCTTCTGGGCAACGTGAAGGAGCAGCCGCTCCACGAGATCTATCGCGGTTCGGACGCACTCCGAGAGCTGCAGGATCCCCGCAACTACCGAGGCCGATGCGGACGCTGCGAGTTCAAGTTCGCCTGCGGCGGATCGCGCGCGCGCGCCTACTCGATGACGGGTGATCCCCTAGGGGACGACCCGCTCTGCGCCTACGAGCCGGGCACAGCACCGGCCTGAGTCAGTCTTTTTTGGGCAAGCCGAGCGCCCGCTCGGCGATCAAGTTCATTAAGAGGTTATTGAAGACGTAGACCGTTCCTTCGCGAAGCTTTCGCTCCACGTGATACTCGGACGCCAGAGCCCAGCCGCCGTAGGTCGTCAACGCGGCCCGCGTGGTTTCCCAGGCTGCCTCGGAGGCGAGCACCTTGGCCATGGCCGAGCGCGGCACCGCATCCTCGCCAGCATCGACGAGATCGAGGACGTCCCAGCGCATCAGGTCCGCCGCCTCCACTTTGGCGAAGGCTTGGACGAGCGGGTACTGGATCCCCTGGTTGACGCCGATCAACTGTCCGAATGTCTTTCGAGTCTTGGCGTAGTCGATGCTTTGATCGAGAAGGAATCGGGCATTGCCTATGGCCTCTGCCGCCGCGAGCACGCGTCGGATGACGAAGCCCTTCATCAGGCACGCGAGCCCCTCGCCGACCGGCCCGAGTCGAGCGCTGTCTGGGACGCGAAGCTCGTCGATGAAGAGGCTCGACGTCATTCGGTGTGCGACCATCTCGATCGGATGCATCTCGACCCGATCTCCGACTTCGTCGAGATCGAGGAGGAACAGCGTCGTGCCCTCCTCGGCTCGGGCCAGCAAGATCATCAGTCGCGTGTGTGCAGCGAACGAGATCATCACCTTGCTGGCATTGAGCACCCAGTCCTCACCATCGCGGCGTGCCGTGCTCGCCAGCTCTTTCATGTTTGCACCGCTGTCGGGCTCCGTGGCGGCCACGGTGAGAAACCGAATGTCGCCGGCAGCGACGGCTGGCAAATAGCGCTTCTTCTGCTCCTCGTTTCCATTGAGTACCAGCGTGCGGCAAATCGACATTTGCGCGTTGAGAGCTGCGGCGTCACCGCCCCCTCGATTGACCTCTTCGACGAGAACCGAAGCGACGCGCGCGCCGGCGGCGGCTCCGCCGTACTCTTCGGGGATGA
This sequence comes from uncultured Myxococcales bacterium, assembly GCA_965365555.1. Lineage (GTDB taxonomy): Bacteria > Myxococcota_A > Polyangia > Polyangiales > Houyiibacteriaceae > SG8-38. The sequence continues at coordinate 2,075 of CBDUCC010000446.1, forward strand.
AAGTCCCGAAGTACCCGGCCGCTCCCATCGTATCGAAGAACTCGGTCGGAAAAGTCCGCTCAGCGTCGACGCGCCGCCAGTACTCGGGCCCGAACCTCTGCATCATCGGGGAGAGCGCGGCCCGAACTTCCTCGAGCGCGGAATCGTACGCGGATTTGCGGCCCATCGGGCGTCAGCTTTACATCGACCCGGCTAGGCCGCCAGCAACCCGCGCAGTGCTCCGTAGACCTCAGGATGGTTGGCGATGTGAATGTGGTTCATTCCGGGAAAGACAGCGCCGCCCGAGAAATGAATCCGCCGGGCCGGCTCGGGCGACTCGCCGGAGGCACTCGGAAGCCGGACGAGAAGGTCGCCGAGGAGTTGCCCCAGAGGGTGTAGGGGATCGCGAGAGATCGTCGCGGCGAGGAAATAGTACCCCACGCCATCGACCAGTGGCACGTTGCGGCGTGCGTCCGCGAAAACCTCGTCCGGGTCCCTGCCTTCCCATTCTTCGTCGACGATGTATCCGTAGCGGAGGTCCTTGACCCCAGCGCTTCGGCCGTTGAGCAGCTGCGCGGGAACCTGGGCACCTGCGGCGTCGACACGACTCAACACGTGCGTGAGCACATGGACGGCCTTCTCGAGGGGCGCTCCGAGGTGGGGCGACCCGATGCAGGCCACGTGACGCAGCCTCCGCGTCCAAGCATGGCCATGCTCTCGTCCGTAGTGAGCGGCGCTTCGGGCTACGAGCCCACCCATGCTGTGCCCCACCAAGGCGATCTCTTCGACCGGCACCGGATAGGCCTCGAGAGCGTCGCTCAGTAGTTTCGCGAGGCGTTTGCCGTTCTCCGAGATGTGGAGGCCGGTGTTGTATCGAAGGTAGATCGGGGTGTAGTCGAGGTCGTCGCGGAGCCGCGTTCCGAACGTGACATCCGGATCCCCGTAGTGGGCCTCCGACGAGAGACTCCAGAGCCACTCCGTCGCTGCGAGGCTGTGAACAAAGACGCACAGCTTGCCCGTAGGATTGGGGAACGCCCCAGCGAAGGCCTCCGGCGTCGCCGGAAGATGGCGACCGTGATGCCGTAGTGTCATGCCGAGGTCGAGGCGGCTGTTCTTTCGGGCCAGGTAGTCGCCCCAAAAGCCATTGAGGGAAGACTGGGCGTAGTCGAGGTACCAACTCGCCGTCCCGGCGGCGGAGGAGCGGATCGGCGTGTCCAGCGTCGGGAAGTC
>CBDUCC010000447.1:0-3281 GCA_965365555.1 uncultured Myxococcales bacterium
GAAGGGGCGTGAGCTCGCGGAGCGATTCGTCGAGGAGGCGCGCGATGCTGCCGTCCCCAGGCTCAAGACCTCGCTGCTCACGCGCGCCGCATCGTTGATGTGGCAGTACGGCGGGGAAGACGCTTCCGCCGAGGCCGATGCGATTTTCGACGAAGCACTTGCCGCCGACCCTTCGCACATGCGGACCGCTCGACAGTATGCGCTGAGTCTTCGCGTTCGGGAGCGCTGGGAGGATGTCGTCTCGGTATTCGTGCGAGCGGCCACCGCGGCGCGAACGCGCGAGGAGAAAGCCGCCGGCTGGCTTCAAGCCGCTCGGGTCCTTCGAAACCCGCTCGGAGACGCCGAGGGCGCCGCTGATGCCTACCGCAAGGTCCTGGAGTTCTCGCCGACGGACGTCGAGGCGTTGACCGCGCTGGTGCAACACTACACCGATCTGGAAGCTTGGGACGATCTCGCCGAGATGTACGAGAGCGCACTTCGGTCTCGACAGAAGCTCGAGGACGAGAAGGGAATGCTCCTGCAGCTCGCCATGGTCCACTGGCGTTTCCGTGAAGCTCCCGAGGCGGCGGAATCTTTCTTCGCGCGCCTTCGAAAGATCGACGCAGCGCACCCCGGCGTATTGGACTTCTACCGTGATCAGATCGATTCCGAGGACCCGGACGGACGGCTTCTCACGATCCTCGGTGACGCGCTACGGACCAGCACCGATCCCGAGTATCAGCTCGCGCTCGCGCGGGAGCTCGGCCACCGCGCGCAATCGGCCGACCGCCCAGAACGTGCGCTCGAGGCGTGGAAGATCGTCGAGCGACTGGCTCCTGGCGACCTCGACGCGCGCGTCGCGCTTCAGCAGCTCTATCAACGCGGTGGCAAGTGGAATGCGCTCTCCGAGTCGATTCGTGGAGAGATCGACACGCTCGGCGCCGAGGCCCTGGAAGAAAAACTCAGGCTGCTTCGGGATTTGATTCCGATCTATCGGGATGCTCTTCAGCTCGATTCGATGCTGATCCAAGTCTATGGCGAGATTCTGGCTCTCTCGCCATTCGACGCCGAGGCGCTCGAGGCTCTGACGGAGCTCTACGAGAACGCCGGCCGTTGGAACGATTTGATCCACGTTCTCGAGAAGAAGGCTGAGCTCGCCACCGAGCCGGCCGAGAAGGTCGAGCTCTATCGCCGCATCGCCGGACTCTGGATGGAGCGATTCGGGAACATGAATCAAGCCATCGTGCCTCTCGAACGCGTGGTTCAGCTCCAGCCGGACGACGCCGAGGCGCTCACAGAGCTCAAAGACATCTTTACGAAGAAGCGCAAGTGGGACGCGCTCTTTGGGGTGCTCGCGCAAGAGGCGGAGCTTTGCGACGACCCGGATGCCCGGCTCGACAAGCGGATGGAGATGGCGGAGCTCTGCACCGCGCGATTGCACGACAATGCGGCTGCGATCGCACTGTGGAAAGAGATCCTCGAGCAAGACCCCGAGCGTGCGGACGCTCTCGACACACTCGAGAAACTGGCGGAGCGCGAAAAAGACTGGGAGACGCTCGCGGTCGTCCTGCAGACCCGCTCGGACGCCGCTCGGAACGACGGTGAAAGGCTCGAGCTGCTGCAACGCTTGGGCGTGATCTTCATGGAGCGCCTCGCCCGGCCCGACGACGCGATCGCCGCGTGGGCGGCGGTGCTGGAGATCGATCCGGAGGCGAGTCGAGTACGCCGCCTTCTCAAGGACGCGTACGTCGCCCGCGGCGACTTGGAAGCTCTCGAAACGCTATTCGCGGCGCAGGGGGATTGGGCCGGTCTCGCCGAGGCTCTCAGCCAGTCCTCGGAGGCCTCGGACAATCCTGCGTTGATGACCCGGCTGAGTCTCAAAGCAGCGAAGCTCTATGCAGAGCAGTTGGATGACCTCGGTCGGGCGGCGCGCTGCTTCGAGCGGGCGCTCTCGGCGAGCCCAGCGAACGTGGAGGCGGCTGCCGGCCTGGTGCCCGTGTACGAGCGCGACCACAGGTGGAGCGACTACGCGCGCATGCTCGAGATCATCGCAGCAAACGACGGCGACGAGGAGCTGATGCTCCGGCTCGAACGGGTGAATGCCCTGCGGACCGTGTACCTGCATCGCTTGAAGGATCCTGAGTCGTCCCTCGGCTGGGCGACCCGGGCCTATCTGCTCGCGCCGGCCGACCCCTCGGTGGTCGCCGGCTTGGAAGAATCGGCCGAAGCGGCCGGCGCGTATGAAGATCTGATCGCGCTCTTGAGCGATCGCCTCGAGCACGGTTCGGTCGAGGCAGCGGAGCGATTGGACCTCCAGCGCCGCATCGCGATCATCGCCGGTGAGCGTCTTGGTCAGTCCGAGGACTCGATCCGGAATCTCGAAGCCATCCTCGAGGTCAAACCCGATGATGCGCAGGCGATCGCCGTTCTCGACCGGCTCTATCGGGCCGAGCGACGTTTCGGGGATCTGCGCGACCTCTACGAGCGTCGGCTCGCCCGAGTGAGCGATCCGGCTGAGGAGTGGGTGCTGCTCAACGAAGTCGCTCAGGTCGAAGAGGAGCAGCTCGGCGACTTGCCGGCCGCGGCCGAACGCCATTGGAAGGTCATCGAGCGCAACCCGCACGACGTCGACGCACTACGCGCCGTCGAGCGACTTTCTCAGCAACTCAAGCAATGGGATCGACTCGACTCCGCGCTCGAGCGTCGGCTTCAGTCCAAGGTCACCGACGAGGATAGGCTTTCGGTTTATTTGCAGCTCGCGGACCTGCGCCGAATCTACCGAGACGATCCGGCGGGGGCGCTCGAGTGCTACCGCAACGCGCTCAACCTGGATGGGCGCAACGAAGTCGCGATCACGGGGCTCGAGGCGCTCTCCGCCGAAGGGGAGGGCATCGGCGTCGAAGCAATCGATCTGCTCGAGCCCGCCTACGCCAAGCGCGGACATTTCGAAAAACTTGCTGCTCTGCTTCGGAAGCGTCTCGAAAATGCCGAGGACCCGGACGAGCGTCGCACTTTGCGGCTTCGCCTTGCCGACCTTTCGGCCTCGGAGCTCGGTGACGCAGCGGGCGCTTACGGCGCCCTCGAATCCGCGTTCCTCGACAACCCAAACGACGCCGATCTCTTCGAGCGCCTCGGTGGGGTCGCGGAGGCCGCTGAGAAACACGACGCCTTCGCCAAGGCGTTGGTCAAGGCGGTGGAGTCCGGCTCGCTCACCGGTGAGGCCGAGCTGGTCTACTGTCGCCGCGCCGCGGAGCTCTACGAGGTCGTGCTTGGTGCTCCGGAGGCCGCCGCGCGTTTTCATC
>CBDUCC010000448.1:0-3263 GCA_965365555.1 uncultured Myxococcales bacterium
CCGGCCTGGCAAGCTCGCTCAAAGGGCATTTCTGGACCCTCGGGCCGTTTCTTCGACACACGCTGGTTCCGCCCCGCGCTCCGGAGTGGACACCCTGGGAGACCATGCTCGACGACGGCGTGGTGGGTACCCTTCGGCTGAGCGGGCGTCTCAGCCAAGGACCGGCGTCGGACACCGTCGTGGTCATCGTCCACGGCCTTGGCGGCAGCGCCACCAGCTACTATGCGAAGAAGGCCGCGCTCGCGGCGGCGCATGCCGGTATCGATAGCCTTCGTCTCAACCTACGCGGTGCCGACCGAAGGGGAGACGACTACTACCACGCGGGGCTCACCGACGACTTGAGCGCGGCGCTCGCGAGCCACGCGCTCGAGGGCTATCAGAACATTCTCCTGCTCGGCTATTCGCTCGGCGGCAACATGATGCTCCGTTACCTCGCCGGCGATCCCGACCCGCGGGTTCGGGCTGCCGCGGCCGTCTGCTCACCGATCGATTTGAAGACCAGCGCACGCCTGATCGATCGGCCGCGCGGTCGGTTCTACCGCCGTCACGTCTTGGACGCGCTCAAAGACATCTACCGAAACGTTGCCGCCCAACGCGAGGTCCCTGTGCCCTTGAAAGAGGCCATGCGCATCGACACCTTCGAGCTCTGGGACGAGCGCGTCATCGCGCCTCGACACGGCTTCGCCGGGGCGGAGGATTACTGGACGAAGACCAGTGCCTGCAAGGTGCTCGACGAGATTGAAACGCCCACCCTCTTCATCGCAGCGGAGCGTGACCCGATGGTCTTGATCGACACCGTGCGCCCCTGGTTGCAGAATGCGAACGCGCTACGGCGCATCGTTACGAGCCATGGCGGCCACGTCGGCTTTCCGCAAAAAGTGGACCTCGGCCTCGGCTGCGTGGGTACGGTGGAAGACCAGATCATTCGATGGATGCTCGCACCCACATGAAGCGATCGGCGGCCATGGTTGCAATGCTTGGGCTTTGTGGCGCCGTCGGATGCAGGAGCGCTTCAGAAGACTCCGCGGAGCCAGAACGGCCGCCTTCCTGCCCGGCGACTCAGCGCGTGGAGCCGCCGCTCCCGAATGTCGCGTCGGTGCACCGGACTGCCGAATACTGGATCGAGCGAAACGAGGCCTATGGCCCGGTCGACGCGCCACTACTCGGCGTCGACGCGATCGAACGGCATCGGCTTGCGACCAGTCGCCCCGTCGACGGTCATCCTCTGGGTCAGGAGGACCTCGCCGCGGCGATCGACGAAGAAGCGCTCGCCGCGCAAGTGAACGAGCGACTCGCCTATCTTCGCGAACGGATCGACTCCGGCGGACTCGTCAACGAAGCGGGAGAGAACCTCGGTTCGCAAGCGAGTGCCGCCTTTCGAGGCTCCTACTCCGTGACACCGAGCTGGACGTCGGCGAGGGGTTTGCTGCCCCTGCGATGTGGGCCCTACGACGGCAGCCTCTACGAGGTCCCGATCGACCCGGACTTCGATCGAAATCGTTGCAGCACGATTCGCGAGGGAGAGCTCGTGCAGATTCTCGCTGCATGGCCAAACGGGATGCAGCTCGCCCGAACCTCCTACGCGCTCGGCTGGGTGACCGAGTCGGAGCTCGAGCCGCTGCCCCCGAACGAAGCGGAAGCCATCTTGGCTTCGAAGAGCACGGCTCCGCTGACGCGGCGCGCGTTGTTGCAAGAGGCCTTCGCCATGCTCGGCGAGCCGTACGGCTGGGGTGGCCAATCCGGCGGCTTCGACTGCTCGCGCTTTTTGATGGAGCTCTTCGGCAAGTTCGGGATCGACCTACCGAGGCACAGCGCACGACAGGCGATGGCCGGCACCTTCTCGGTCGACGTTTCGACGGTCGAGGATGCGAACGAGAAGCGTCTTCTGCTGGAGGCCGCGGCGCGGCGGGGTATCGTTCTGCTCCAGTTTCCCGGCCACATCATGCTCTACCTCGGCACGACGGAGGCCGGCGTGCCAATGGCGATTCATGCCTTCTCGGAGTTCCTGACCCCCTGCGAGGGAACCGACTTCGAAACTGTCAACCGAGTTGACCTCGTCGAAGTCACCGACCTCAGCCTGGGCGAGGGCAGCACGCGGAACGACTTCCTCAACCGCATCACGACGATCACCGTGCTCGGTCGTCCGCCTGGACCCGCCCTCGTAGCGGACGCAAGGATGCGTCCGAGCGCGCCCGCATCGCCACCCGAAGGACGCTGCACGGACTCGAATCGCGTCGCGATCTTTCGCTCACCGCTTCGGCCCGACGTGTCGCGACCGCTTCGGGTGATCGTCTCCAGCGAGCGTGACCCAGGCGCCGCCACGCTGGTGCTCTTCGGACCGAACGGCGAAGCGCTGGAGCTCGAGCAGCACGTTCTCGACGGGCCGCCGTACAGCCGCTGGGTCGAGCTGCCAGAGCCTTCGCCCGGGCGCTGGACGGCTGTCCTCGCCGACGGAGACGAGAACCTCGCCTGCGAGCGCTTCAGCGTCGCGCAAGCCCCGTTGGCTGCCGCCGCCCCTGCCACATCCGGTCCGGCCTGGCCCGTGGAAGCACCGTGGAGCCGCGCCACGGAGAACTTCTACAGCGCCTTCATCGAACAACTCTTCCGCGAGCCTCTCGACGACGATACCACCTGGCCGAATCTCCAAGCCCTGATCGGCGAACGGGAGCGCAACCTGCTCTACGACTACCGCGCCGTCGGCGAGGACGCCGAGCTCGCTCTCGAGCCCGATTGCGCCGACCTTCCCTACTTTCTGCGCGCCTACTTCGCATGGAAGCTTCGGCTGCCCTTCGTCTATCGGATGTGCACCCGTGGCCGCAAGGACCGGCCGCCGAACTGCGAGTCGAGCCTGTCCAGCAATCTCGACTCCGTGCCCGACCGAAGCGACACGCGAGCCTTTCGCCGCTTCTCGCGCCGGCTGGCGAATACGGTGCATTCGTCGAGCCCTCGTACGCTCCCCGAGGACGACGAGACCGACTTCTATCCGGTTCGACTGAGTCGGCAGTCGCTTCGTCCTGGGACGGTCTATGCCGACCCCTACGGACACGTCCTCGTCGTGGCCCGCTGGCAGCCCCAGGGCGTGAGCGACTACGGGGTGCTGATCGGCGCGGACGCGCAGCCGGACGGGACCGTCGGCCGGCGCCGCTTCTGGCGGGGCTCGTTTCTGTTCACGCCTTCGACCGAGTCGGTCGGTGCGGGGTTCAAGGCCTGGCGTCCGGTTCGTTACGGTCCGGCTGAATCCGTCCCCACGGAACCGGACGCTC
>CBDUCC010000449.1:0-3260 GCA_965365555.1 uncultured Myxococcales bacterium
TCCCAGGCCAGCACGTCGGCGAGCGTCGCCTGGACACCTTCGATCTCCGACGACAACAGGGCCGCCTTGCGCACGAAGGCGTAGATGAACTCGTCGAGCTACGGAATCATCTCGCCGGCCAGATCGAGCCTACCTAGCGCCGCTTGAGCCTCGTGCAGCGTTTGGCTCAGCGTCACCAGCTGTTGGGCGCTGAGCCGCGGGTGCCCTCGTACGAGACATCGACCCTCCACAATTCTTTCTGGCCCCGAGGACGCGGGTCGCTGGCCCGTCTTCGTCCGGAGGGAGCCGAAGCGGGTGCCGGGGAACTGGGAACCGCCCGCGTTTCGAAGCGAAGGTGTGGCCAGAGGTCTCTCCCGCTCGGGAATGGGGAGACCGCAAGACGGCTCGTCCATGACCCACGCGGGAGAGTTCCGGTCGTATCGCTCGGGTCTGAGCCAGCCTGAGCGCCCGAAATGGGTATGGGGCCCATCGTTTGCCCAGCAGCAGGTTTCTGCTGTAGCCTGCCAGCGTCGCCTTATCTCGGTCTGCCCGCCGGGTCGCTCGATACCTACTGAGGATGGAGTACTGCTTTATGAATGGATTTGGTCATACGGCAATTCGGGTCGCCACCGCGTTGGTGCTGCTGGTCACCGGACCGGTCACGGCGAACGCCCAGACGTCCGAATCGATGTCGGGCGATGGCTTCAACGGAAAGATCAGCCTGGACGTTCGTGATTCGGAGCCGGACTGGGGTCCGTACACGCCGAAACGAGCGCCGGAAGGCGCGCCGAACATCCTGTTTGTGCTGTACGACGACACGGGGCTGGCCGCCTGGTCTCCCTACGGCGGCCGAATCAACATGCCCACGCTCGACAAGCTTGCCGCAAACGGTCTGACGTACACGCAGTGGCATACCACGGCGCTGTGTTCGCCAACGCGGTCCACGTTGTTGACGGGACGCAATCACCACCTCAATGGAATGGCCGCCATCACGGAAGGGGCCAATGGCTTTCCGGGAGCCAGCGGTCGTCTGCCGGACCAGGTGACTACGATCGCAGAAGTACTGCGCGATAACGGCTACAGCACGTTCTGGCTCGGCAAGAACCACAATGTTCCCGAGCAGGATGTCGCCCCGGGTGCCAGTCGCTCCGAGTGGCCCACGCAGCAGGGCTTCGATCGTTTCTATGGCTTTCTCGGCGGCGAGACCAACAACTGGTACCCCGATCTCGTCGAGGACAACCATTTCATCGATGCGCCCTACGCCCCCGAAGATGGCTACCATTTGTCGAAGGACCTCGCCGACAAGGCGATTCTAATGCTGCGCAACCAGAATGCGAGCAATCCATCCAAGCCCTGGTACATGTGGTTCAATCCCGGCGCCAACCATGCACCGCATCACTCACCGAAGGAGTACGCTGCGAAGTACAAGGGCAAGTTCGATGACGGCTACGAAGCCTATCGGGAGTGGGTGGTCGAGCGAATGATCGATCGTGGCATCCTTCCGGCAGATACCAAAATCACGCCGTTGAATCCGATGCCAGAAGACATGGCTAACCAGGCGGACTATGTGCGGCCTTGGGACTCGCTGAACGATCAGGAGAAACGGCTGTTCTCTCGCATGGCGGAAGTCTTCGCGGGCTTTTCCGAATACACGGATGCGCAGGTCGGTCGCATCATCGATTATCTGGAGCAAACCGGTCAGCTCGAGAACACAATGGTTATCTACGCGGCGGATAACGGCGCGTCGGGCGAAGGCACACCGAACGGATCGGTCAACGAGAACAAGTTCTTCAACAACTATCCCGACGACCTTGCCGAAAACCTCAAATATCTCGAAGAGCTGGGCGGGCCCAATACCTACAACCACTACCCGACGGGCTGGGCCGCGGCGTTCTCGGCGCCGTTCAAGATGTTCAAGCGCTACGCTCAGTACGCGGGTGGCACGAACGATCCGCTGGTGATCTCGTGGCCCAAAGGTATCAAAGCGCGCGGCGAGATTCGTCATCAATACCATCACTCCGTGGACATTGTTCCGACCATCCTCGAACTCACCGGGCTGGAAATGCCCAAGTTCAACCACGGTGTCGCGCAATACCCGCTGTCCGGCGTGTCGATGGTATATACGTTCGACGCGAAGCCCGATGCGCCGACGCGAAAGGACATCCAGTATTTTGCGATGCTCGGCTCACGCGGGATCTGGAAAGGAGGGTGGAAAGCCGCCGCAGTGCACGCACCTCTGTCCGGGAAAGGCCATTTCGAGGACGATGCGTGGGAGCTCTACCACGTGGCCGAAGATCGTTCGGAGTCGATCGACTTGGCCGCGAAGAATCCGGAAAAGCTCGAGGAGCTGGTAGACGCCTGGTTCGAGCAGGCTCAGATCAACAAGGTGTTGCCCCTCGACGATCGCAGCGCCGCCGTACAGTTGGGCCTCGAACGACCGACGGAGGAGCCGCCCCGTGATCGCTATATCTACTATCCTGGCACCGCGCCAGTGCCTGAATCGGTGGCAGTCAACGTGCGCGGGCGCAGCTACAAGATTCTCGCCAACGTCGAGATTTCCGATCCGGATGCGTCAGGTGTGATCTTCGCCCATGGTTCGCGATTCGGCGGGCACTCGCTGTTCATCAAGGATCGGAAGTTGTACTACGTGTACAACTTCCTTGGCATCAAGCCCGAGCAGGTCTTTGAGTCCTCGCAGACCCTGACGCCTGGCAAGTACACGCTTGGCATGGACTTCGAGCGTGAAGGTGCGGGTGAAAACGGCGAGTCGCTCGGGACGACGACGTTATACATCAATGACAAGCCGGTTGCCTCGGGACCGATGCGCACGCAACTGGGTAAATTCACGCTGTCGGGCGACGGTCTGTGCATCGGCTACGACAGCGGCGACGCGGTCAGCTCACTCTACCAGACGCCGGGCGAATTCCAGGGCGGCAAGATCGACGCTGTCGGTGTCACGGTCGAAGGTACCCCGTACATTGATCTCGAGATGGAAGCCAGGCGTGTAATGAGGTCGCAGTAGGCGGTCGCGCCGACCAAGCCCCCCATCGCGCGTTTGCGGTTGAGCTGCATCCGGACGGTCACTGACCAATCAGCTCGGCCGCCAAGACAAGTTGCGGCGTAGGGTCGGCTAACAGGCGCTTTCAATCATGAACTGCCGCTGGCCAAGCACCCGGCGACCGGCAGCTTCATGTGCATTGCGGACCTTCGCAATTCTCCGACGCTGTGCGTTCCCTCCGAAAAGGCGGGCTGTCCTATCCCTGAACACATCCACGACGCAT
>CBDUCC010000450.1:0-3235 GCA_965365555.1 uncultured Myxococcales bacterium
GCGGGGTCGGATCGATCGTCTTGGGTGCTTTCGGCTTACTCGGAGGAGACTCGGCGTATGCATTCTCGACCACCGGCCCGGTCGATAGAACGACGGTGAGACAAAGCAGAGTGAGAACACGACGCGGCATGGTCCGACTATCCGGTGCTGTTTCGTTTCCGGGTCACTCGTCGCGTCATGAGCTACCTCACGCCTTGCCCGCTGACGATCGCTCGCGCCGCGATCCTTCCCGAGTACACGCAGCCGCCGAGGAACGTCCCCTCGAGGGCGCGCTTGCCGTGCATGCCTCCGCCTCCGAAGCCGCAGGCCTCCCCGACGGCGAACAGGTTCGGTATCGGGCGGCCTTGCTTGTCGAGCACCTTTGCATCCAAATCGACCTGGATCCCGCCCAAGCTCTTCCGCGTGAGAATCTGCGTGCGAATCGCGATCAACGGCATCGCAGTCGAGTCGACGATCGGCGCCATGTTGCATGTTCGCAGACGGTCGCCGAGATACTGGCGTACGTGGGCGATCCGCCGGAGCTGGTCGTCATTCTGAAGCTTCGTACCTCGAGCGATGTTCGCGTCGTAGTCGGCGATGTCCCGTTCGAGCAGGTCCGCGTCGACGTCGTTCGTCCCCGCCAGGGCATTCATGTTGGCCGCCAGCTCTCGAATGCTATTGCCCGTGACGAAGTCCGGGCAATGGTCGATGAACTCTTGGACCTGTTCGCCGTTGCCCTTCAAGAGCCGCACGACGAAAGACATGAGCTTCTTCTCGCGGACGGCAGTGTTGAATTCGGCGCCCGAGACGGCGAACTCCTTGTTCGCGATCTTCCGATTCATGATCTGCCAGGAGTATTTCTTCTTCTCTTTGCAGATCTCATCGATCAGCAGAAGCGTGTCGTAGGATCCGACGAGCGGCGGATTCACGAAGCGGCGACCTTCATAGTTGACCCAGACGCTCGATTTGCCCGGCACCAGGCTGAGTCCGTAGTTCGGAAAGAGCGGCTCCCAATGGCGCACGCCCGCTGCGTAATTCCACATCTTTTCGAGGTGAGTGATGTTCGCGCCGAGCTCTTCCGCGCGGTCGAGAAGCCGGCCGTCTGCTTCCGGAATCGAGCCATTGAGCATCGGCTCGGGGGGATCGCCCCATCTGTCCCGCGGCCAGATCTCGCGGACCTTGTCGTGGTTGCCGGCGATACCTCCGGCGGCGATCACCACGGCATCGCCGCGCGCCTCGAACGCCTTGCCGCCGTTGCTGCCGTGGCACCCCACGAGCTGGCCGGCCTCCTGAGTGAGACCGTCGACTCGATGGTTGAAATGGAGCTTGAGGCGGCCCGCCCTTTCGTGTGCTTCGAGGAGCGGGATCAGGGCGACGATGATGCCCTCTCCGGTGCCCCAGACGATGTGAAATCGCGGGACCGAGTTGCCCGGAATGTAGTAGCCGCGTTCGGTCCAGTTCACGGCGCGAAAGAACTCGACGCTGCGATCCGAAAGCCAGTCGCGGACCTCCTCGGTGCAGCGATTCACGTAGGCTTCAGCCCAGCGATACGGCCACTCGTCGTTGGGGTCCAGCTCCCCGTAGCGAACCCAGTCACGCATCGCCAGCTCTACCGAGTCCTTGATGCCGTTCTTGCGCTGCTCCGGAGAGTCGACGAAGAACATTCCGCCGAAGGACCAAAGCGCGAGACCACCAAAGCGGTCGCGGCCGGCGGCATCGAGCATCACCACACTCTTGCCTGCGTCGAGCAACTCGAGCGCAGTCACCATTCCAGCAAGGCCGGCGCCGATCACGACGACTTCGGCTTCATACGCATTTCCGCTCATGAGCTGGCCCGAGCATACCAGTTTTGCCCGGATGCGCATCGGACAAAAACCGCCCGTTACTCCAGTGCGTCGCGCGGGTTATGGGGTTCGGCTCAAGGTGTGACGCTGTCCGTCGCGCACACGTCGATGGTGAACTCGACCGGAACGGAGACGTTGCCACCGTCGTCCTCCACGACGGCCGTTCCGCCGTATGGAGCGGCGTTGGGACAGCTGACGGTTGAAGTTGCAGCGTTGAGCTCACCGTTGCACCCGAGCACGCTTCCGTCGTACTGAAGGCTACTTGGATCGGAGTCTGCGTCGGTCGCCGTGATCGTCACCGTGTAATCGCCCGGCGTGCCTCGTGCGCAGGTGCCGTCGGGAGCCCAGGCGACCATCGTGATCACGGGCGCCTCGTCTCCGCCCATGCCGCCGCTTCCCGCCGAGCCTCCCGGGCCGCCGCCTCCGCCCGCGGTCCCAGCGGACCCCCCGCTTCCACCGTTCGAGTCACTGTCACCGCAGCCACTCGCGATGAGAGCTGCACCCAAAATCAACGTCACGAAAAATCGCATCGGCTTTCCTCCTCCTCGAACCCCTGCTTCCCCAAGAGCGTAGGATACCACATGCCCGAGGGCCGTATTCGCGGCTTGGCGTGGCCATCCTGGCGGTTTCCAGGTAAACGATGGCCATGCGAAGCCTCGAGGGGAAAGTGGCCGTCGTGACTGGCGCCGGAACCGGTATCGGGCGCGAGACCGCACTTGCCCTCGGGCGCAAAGGCTGCCGGCTCGCGCTCTGCGACATCGATGCCGAACCGCTCGAAGCCTTGCGCGGAGAGCTCGAGCGCAGCGGTGCCACGGCGAGCACCCACCGAGTCGACGTTTCGAGCCGCCAGGAGATGGAGGAGTTTGCCGCAAGCGTCGTCGACACGTATGGATCGGCTCAAATCCTGATCAACAATGCCGGTGTCACCGTCTACGCAACGTTCGAGGAGCACAGCATCGAGGATCTGGAGTGGATCCTCGGTGTGAACCTCTGGGGCATCCTCCACGGCTGCAAATTCTTTCTCCCGCACCTCAAGGCGGCTGGGGAAGGTCACATCGTCAATCTGTCGAGCGTGTTTGGGATCATCGCGCCACCGCTCCAAACCAGCTACGTTGCCAGCAAGTTCGCGGTCCGCGGTTTCAGCGAGTCCCTTCGCGCCGAGCTCGCCGAGTACAACGTCGGAGTGACCTCTGTGCACCCCGGGGCGATCAAGACGAACATCATTCAGAACGCGCGCTTGGTCACCCATACCCACGCCGAGCTGCGAGATTCGACGCAGAGGCTCTTTGACCGTCTAGGAACCACGCCGGACGTCGTGGCTGCGCGCGTCGTGAAGGCCATCGAGTATAACTCGCCGCGCGTGTTGATCACGAGAGAGGCTCGAGTTGCCGATGCGCTCAAGCGGCTGATGC
>CBDUCC010000451.1:0-3211 GCA_965365555.1 uncultured Myxococcales bacterium
AAGTTCGCGGATCGTGGCCTCCCATTCGGTTCGCTGGGCATCGGAACCTCGGCCCAGAGTCGGTTCGTCGAGGGTCACCCCCACCAAAGGCATGGACCGACCATATCAGCTTCGACTCGCTCTGCATCTTCGTCGCCTAGGCTGCTATGGTCGCCTCGTGCCGAACGACCTGAGTCACCGAAGAAGCGCGATCGTCTACCGCTGGGACCTCGACAAGACCTACCTTCGTACGGAGTTCGATACGCTCCGGGACTTGGTTCGCACTGCATTCGAGCCGGCGTCACGGAAGCGATCCTACCCAGGTGCGGGAACCTTGCTTCGCGAGATTCGAGCGACCGAGCCGGCCGCCATTTTCATCCTCTCGGGAAGCCCCGAGCAAATGCGAAGCGTGCTCGAGGCCAAGCTCCGACTCGATGGAATTCGTTGGGATGGATTCACGCTCAAGCCGAGCCTCCGAAATCTCGTCCGGGGCAAGTTTCGCTTTCTGCGCGATCAAGTGAGCTACAAGCTCACGGCTCTCCTGCGCTCCCGAACCAACGTCGCTCCCGATACCGACGAGATCCTCTTTGGTGACGACGCTGAAGGTGATGCGTTCATCTATTCCCTCTATGCCGACATCGCAGCCGGTCGAGTGGACCAGGCGCTGCTCATGAAGGTCGCCGAGGCGGCGCAGGTCTATCCGGACGACATCCCAGAGCTGGTCCGGATCGCGGCTCGCGTTCCGAGGGGCGACTCGGTGCGTCGAATCTTCATTCATCTAGAACGCGTTTCCTCAACCGAGGGGTTCCGTGAATTCGGGCGACGAGTCTGTCCATTCTACAACTACTTCCAACCCGCTCTGGTGCTCCTTGAGGATGGGGCGCTCGACGCGCAAGCCGTCCTCCGGGTCGGAGCCGATCTCGTCGTCGCACACACTTTCAATCCGGAAGCCCTCGTTGCGAGCTTCGATGACCTTCGTCGGCGAGGCTACCTCAGCAAGCGCGTGGTCGATCGTATCGTGCAAGCGGAAGACCTGATCGAACCGGCGACGTTCGGACAAGCGTCGGGACCGCTCCGGTCCTTGGTCACGGCGATGAAGACGGCGCGAGACCAACTGCCCGACGACGTCGAGGTGGATCCGGTGCAAGAGGACTACCTCACCCTTTTTGCCAAGGATCGGGCTCGGGCCAAGGCAGCGAAGCGTCGCGCCCTGTGGACCCGAGAGTCTCCCTAGCTGTCGGCGTCGTACCCCAAAACCTCCAGCGCTTCATTCGCGAGCTCTCCGAGGGTCGTCTTCGTTTCTTCCTCGAAGTCCTCGATTGTCACGATGCGGGCGTCATCGGTGAAGGGGCGCAGGTCTTCGATGGCGGCCCGGTCCTGCAGCTGGGCGAGCGCTTCGATCGCGGCTGCAATCACGTCGGGACTGGCGTGGCGTAGAAACCTGCGAATGAGAGGCAAAGCGCTGGGCTCGGCAATCTCGGCGAGCACCCAGGGCAGCTCACTCATCGCGAGCCCGTCCTCGCCTCGCTCGAGCGCCCGCTCGATCCCACGGGCTACTTCAGCGTAGCGCTCGAAGCCCACGTCGCGTAGGGCCTCTCCCGCCGCGACGCGAACTCGTGGCTCCCCATCGTTCAGCATGGCGATCAGGGCATCGGTCATTTTCGGCCCAGGCACCTGTGCGCAGAGGTCTGCCAAACGCTCGAGACGCATCGTCGCCTCCGCTCGGTCTTCGAGCGTCAACGCCTCCGCGGTCGCATCCGAGAGGAGCGCGACGAGCTCCTCGGATTGCTTCTTACGGAGCAGCGTCGCCTCGGCTTTGCGCATCGCGCGGTCCGCGTCGAAGATTTGGTCGAGTTGCTTTGCCAGTGACATGTCGAGTCCTCGGGCCGGAGGTCTGGATTACGCGCGAAGGGAGGCAAGCTCCCGAAGCAGCGCTCGAATCCGATCGACTGCGTCTCCGGATTCCTCGTCTCGATAGCGCCGGGTGAGCTTCATGTCAGGTGAAAGGCTCCACCCGGCACCGGGCGTCGCTACGAGCGGCATCAAGCGTTCCGGATCGAGCGGCGTGTCCTCCCGCAGATGAAGCGTGACCCGTTGTCGGTTGGCCTCGCATCCCAGCGCGCAGATCTCCCGGAGTGCCGGTTTCACAGACATCACACGGACGAAGTCGCGTGCAGGAGGTGGCGGCGGGCCAAAGCGCTCTTCCATCTCGGACGCGAGGTCATCGACCGATTGCGAATCGGCAGCCGTCGCAAAACGTCGATAGAGGGAGAGTCGGAGTCCGATGTCGTCGATGTAATCCTCGGGCAGGTAGTGTTCCAGCTCGATGGAGAGCTCCGTATCCACGTCATGGTCGACCGGCTCACCTCTGAGCTCCGAAACGGCTTCGCTCAGCATCTGAACGAACATGTCGAATCCGACAAGTGACACGTTGCCGCTCTGCTCCGAGCCAAGAAGGTTGCCGGCCCCACGAAGCTCCATGTCGAGCGTCGCGATGCGAAATCCCGCCCCGAGTCCCGAGAACCGTTCCAGTGCCTCCATGCGCATTCGCGACTCGTCCGACATCTGAGTCGGAGGCGGCGTGATGAGGTAACAATACGCGCGCTGATCGGAGCGCCCCACGCGTCCACGGAGTTGGTAGAGCTGCGCCAACCCCATGGTATCGGCTCGATCGACGAGGATCGTGTTGGCGCGAGGAATGTCGAGACCGCTTTCCACGATCGCGGTCGAGCACAGCACGTCGTAGGCACCCTCCACAAAATCGGTCATCGTCCGGTCGAGTAGGGAGGGCCTCATCTGGCCGTGGACGACTGCGATTCGAGCGTTCGGAAGCAGGTCTTGAAGACGCTGTGCCCGTTCGTACAGACCCTCGATGCGATTGTATACGAAAAACGCCTGCCCGCCGCGGCTCAGCTCACGCTCGACGGCCTCCTTGATGAGGTGGTCGTCCCAGCGGCACACGAACGTTCGCACCGCTCGTCGGTCTTGCGGGGCGGTGGTGATGAGAGATAGGTTCCGCATGCCGCCCACAGCGAGCTGAAGGGTCCGCGGGATCGGCGTTGCGCTGAGTGTCAGCACGTCGACATTGGTTCGGAGCTTCTTGATCCTCTCTTTGTGGGTAACGCCAAACCTTTGCTCCTCGTCGACCACCAAGAGCCCCAGGGCGGCGAAGTGCACGGCCTGCTAGAGCAGCCGGTGGGGACCGAGCACGACTGCGACGGGACCCGCTTTG
>CBDUCC010000452.1:0-3201 GCA_965365555.1 uncultured Myxococcales bacterium
GGCGCCGGTGGTACAGGTGGCGCTGGCGGCGACGGGGGCGGAATACCAGGCTGCAACGAAAGCCTCTGCGCTAGCGAACCAGACCGGCGCGAAAAGTGCGAGGAGTTCGTGCCGAAGTGCATCGCGTACTGCGAGGGTCAGGGTGAGTCGTGCGGCGAAGACGAGTGCCTCGGAATCGCGCTCATCTTCATCTGCAACGAGCAGTCGGGCTCGCTCTGATCGAGCCGGCGCGGATCTCGTATAGTCTCACGCGTGTTGAAACCGGCGCCACCGATTCGGTGGCGCCGGTTTCGTATTTGGGCCGACAGGATTGGTACGTGCTTATGAGTCTCCGTCTATGCGATTTCGGAAAAAACCTACGGGGACTTTCAGCGATGACCAAGTGAGTGAAGCGCGGTACGCATGACGCCGAGGCGGCTTGCTTGCACCACACGGCGGGCACTTCGTCTCGCCAAGGTCAACGGAGAACGGGAAACCAAACCTAGCGCTCGGTACAGAGAGGCGATGCCATGAAGACAAGCACACTTGTGACCATCGGTGTGCTGGTCGGCACCCTGGCGGTGACCGGCTGCAGTGTCCGCTAACGCGTTTTGCTCGTGTTCTTTGGACGTGTTCTCTTCGATACCTGTCCGCGAAACCGTTCGAGAATCCTCGGAATCGGGTGAGCTCCCGGCTGCTCGATTCCCACCGCCTCCACTGTTTCGTCCCGAGCAGCTAGCCCGCCCCAGCGTGCTCTAGGACGACGACCACGACGGCTACCGCGAATCCGATGACCGTCGCCAGGCCTGCGAGCTTGCCTGCGTGCTCGTAGGCTTCCGGGATCATCGTGTTGGCCAACATCATCAGGATTGCGCCGCCCGCAAACGCTTGAACGAACGCCAGCGTGAAGTTGGACGCATCGCCGAGCAGCGCATAACCCGCCCCCGATGCGACACCGCAGACGAGCGCGATCCCGGACCAAAGCAGAAATACTTTCACGCGGCTCCATCCCCCCGCCCTCATGCCCGCAGTGCTTGCCACGGCCTCGGGAAGATTCGACATGAACACGGCCACCAGCATCGCCACGCTGACGGTCCCTCCCTCGAGTATCCCCAGACCGATCACGACCGATTCGGGAATGCCGTCGAGAATGATCCCGAGCACGAGCGGAACGACCAACGAGGACTGCGCAGCCGAGCCCTCTCCTCTCCCACCCATCCGCCCGATCAGCATGTCAGCAAAGAAGAACGTCAACGCTCCCGCAAAGAAACCTAGCGCGGGAAAGCCGCTCATCTTTGCGAGGTGAACCGCCTCATACACGAGCTCGTATGCGACGGCGGATATCAGCACACCTGCCCCAAACCCCATGATGAGGCCCAAGGTTCGCTTGCCGACGGTCATCCAGGACGCGATCAGCCCGCCAACGACCAAAGAAGACGCCGCTACCAAGCCCCAGAGAAATGCACTGGCCATCGTCGGGACGATGCACGGCCTTCAGCCTCAATTACAAGGGAGAAGCGAAGAACAGAGCGATCTCATATCACCTGGAGGCGCCCGACTGGGATTCGCGTGTTTCCACAATACTCGGTGCAGCGATGACGACCGACGGTTATAAGGAGATGTGTCGTCGGTGCACGCAACTCCCGCCGAGCGCCGTGCGCGCGGAAAAGCCCTTCGCAGGCAGGCGCCGCGGTCGATTCATGCCCAATGGGCCGCTGACAGCGGCCGTCCAGACCCAGTCCAGTTGATCACCAGTCAGAACGTCGACCGCGTGGCGTGGCTGGTTCCAATTCGGCAGAGCCGAATGAGCGCATCACCGTTCGCGTTCTACCGTGGGGCAGCGAAGATCATGGCGACCGACCTCGCCACGACTCAGGCAACGGGGCTCACCGCCCAGATCTGCGGCGATGCGCATCTCGCGAACTTTGGCACGTATGCGGCACCGGATCGCGGTCAGGTGTTCGACCTCAATGACTTCGACGAGACGCTTCCGGGCCCGTGGGAATGGGACGTCAAACGACTTGCGACCAGTTTAGTCGTCGCCGGACGCGACAACGACTTTGACGACGCTCAAATCCGCCCCGTCGCGATGACATCGGTCACCGCCTATCGCAAGGCCATGGCCGAGTTCGCCGAAGCCAAGACGATGGATGTGTGGTACGCGCGGCTCTCGGTAGACGAAATATTGAGCGGGCTGACGAGCAAGGCCCATCGCAAACGCGTGGCCAAACTAGCCAAGAGGGCCCGTTCGAAGGGTAGTCTCAAGGCGCATGCAAAGCTCGCGGAGAGAGTTGGAGGCACGCATCGCATCAAGAGCGACCCACCGCTCTTACTGCCTTTTCGCCAGCTTCCGAGCGCTGCGAAGGTCGAAGACCTCCGGACCATCGTCGAATCGAGCCTGAAGAGCTATGCCGCCACGCTGAATGACGACCGCAAGCACCTCCTCGGGCAATTCCGTTGCGTCGACATCGCGATGAAGGTCGTCGGAGTCGGGAGCGTCGGAACGCGATGCATGATCGTCCTTTTCGAGGGGCGCGACCAAGATGACCCCCTTTTCTTGCAGGTGAAGCAGGCCAACCGGTCGGTGCTCGAAGACCATCTCTCCCCGAGCAAGTACGCCGACCACGGTCAGCGGGTGGTCGAGGGCCAGCGACTCATGCAGGCCGCGAGCGACATCTTTCTCGGGTGGACGACAGAGGCGAAGACGCAGCACCACTACTACTGGCGGCAGCTACACGACATGAAGGGCTCGGCAGACATCTCGGCGATGGATGCGACCGAGATGGCCGACTATGCCAAGCTCTGCGGGTGGACGCTTGCACGTGCGCATGCCTGCTCTGGTGATCCGATCGCAATCGCCGGCTACCTCGGCTCGAGCGATGCCTTTGATCAGGCCGTGGCCGATTTCGCAACCCGCTACGCCGATCAGAACGAGCGCGACTATGAAGCCTTCGTGAAGGCGATCGAGTCGGGCCGCATCGAGGCTCGAGAAGGCTAAGTGCTCACCTCACCTGTCCGCTTCGCGGAGCACAATAGTCGTGTTCCCCGGTCCCCCTCGGCTACGCGCTCGTCACCGCCCTCATCGCGTTGATCTTCTCGAACCTTGGACAGACGCGGCGACTCTGACGAACGAGTTGTTGCCGAAAGTGAATGCATTTTCGACTCGTCAGCGATAGCGGCTTCAGGTAGCACGAGGTGCGTCACGGAAGAGAGGGTGGAGAC
>CBDUCC010000453.1:0-3197 GCA_965365555.1 uncultured Myxococcales bacterium
CGGCGGGCACTGCGTCGAGGTACGCGTGAACTACGTGTTCGTCGCGCCTCGCTGGGACTTCTACTGGGACGTCTGGTGGTTCATTCCGGGGTACTACCGGCCGTGCGGAGTGTTTGTGACCTACGGATACTATCGACCGTGGCACTGGTTCCCGCCGTACCGCCATCCCTACTACCGCACCGGTCGCCCCATTCCGGAGTTCCGTGGCGTTCCGGCTCGCCGCACGGTCGCTCGCCCCGTATCACCATCCGGCGTACCGGCCGCGCAACGCCCAGCTCGACATCGAACGACGGTCATCGACGCGCCACCGTCGGGAGCGAAGCGGCCTGTTCCTTTCGGGCGATCGGGCACCGGGCCCGTGGTGACCGATCAGGAGTTCCGATCGCGGCATGGCGTCGGGATCGTCACCGACCCTGCGTACAAGCCGCGGCCCGCCACCCGCTTCGGTACATCCACGTCAGATCGTTCTCGGGGATTCTCCATCAGGCGTCAACGATCGCGATCGTCGCCAAGCGGTTCGGGATGGACACCGAGCTCGGGCTCATCGTCTGGGTCGTCGAGGGGATGGGGCGGCGGCCGCAGTCGCTCCTCTCCCTCCAGAGGTTCGAGGAGCGGTGGCTCCTCGAGCGGTCGGCCTAGCGGCGGCTTCGGCGGCAAGCACAGATAGGGGACGCGGCGGCCTCTAGAAGACGAAGGGCAAGGTCGGCGGACCCGGTCGGAGCGCTCGCGGTGATCGGGCGACGCGGGTTTGGCTGGTGCCGATGAGCTGGGCGACTTGGGTTTGGGTGTAGCCGAGGGACCTTCTTCATTTGTTCAGAAGCGCCGCGAGGGAGAGATGGAGCTCGATGTGCTCGACATCTTCGTCGGTGAGATTGCGGCGACGGGGGGCGCGATTGCTCGAGTTATGAGGGCCCGAGGCCCACGAGTTGGCGACTGTGTTCGTAGAGGCGTTGGGCCATGTCGTCGTCGTGGGCGTTGGGGTTTGGGGATTCGAGGGGCCAGCCGCCAGCGTTCTTGGATTTGTCGCGGTAGGTGCCGGTCTGGCTGTAGTAGGCGCCCGGGTGGGCTTCGACCTCGGGAGTCAGGGCGGCGTAGAGGGTGGTTTGGGTGCCCTCCCAGGGCTCGACCATGCCCATCATGGCCATGAAGGGGCGCGTTACGGATTGCATCCATGCGGGCATGGTGTGGCGCATGAGCTCTGTTCTGACCCAGCCTGGATGAACGCTCACGGCGGTGACTCCGGTTCCTTCGAGACGCTTCGCGAGGTGCTTGGCGTGCAGGACGTTCGCCAACTTGGACTGCGCGTAGGAGACCCAGCCTTCGTACTTGCGGTTTTCGAAATGCAGATCGTCGAGAACGATGACGCCTTCGCGGCCCATCGCCTTGTCGTGGTAGCAGCTCGAGACCACGACCACGCGCGCGGGCGCGCTCTTCTTCAGGGTGTCGAGGAGGAGCTCCGTCAGGAGAAAATGCCCGAGATGGTTGACGCCGATCTGGGTCTCGAATCCGTCGGTCGTTTTGCCTTCGGGCGTGTTCATCACACCGGCGTTGTTGATCAGAAGATGAAGGGAATCGTGATCGGCGAGATAGCCGTCGACGAAGGCCCGCACGGAGCTCAGGTCACCGAGATCGAGCTTGCGTACCTCGAGATCGGCGCTCGGGAATTCGGCGCGAATCTCGTCGGCACGCGCCCTGCCCTCCGCCTCCTTGCGGCACGCGAGCGTCACCGATGCGCCTTGCTTGGCAAGCTGCTTCGCGGTGACGAAACCGATGCCGGAGTTGGCGCCGGTGACGATCACGCGGCGGCCGTGGAGATCTTGGTCGAGGATTTCGGGGGGGCACATGAGGGGTTTCGGCATGGGGCGGATCTAGCGGCGAGGGCGGTGGGGTCAATGGGGCTCCATTTTTCGCTGCGAAGAGTTGAGCTCGATCCTGGCGAAGCTAGCGCGGTGCTTCGGCGAGGCGCTTGATCTCTAGGAGCATCTTGCGGCTCATCACGAAGGTAATGGGTTCGATGGGGAAGCGTCCGAAAGCGAGCCTACTTGCCCAGCCCGGCGAAAAATCACTGCGGCCGCGGGTGAGGAGTCGACTCTTGCCGGCTGATCCGGGCCGGACGATGAACTGCCAGGTCGAAACGCCCCAGCTTTGCTCGGCGGCGAGATCTGCCGGGGAGCCGAAGAGAACCAGCGCGTGCGGTGGGTCCACGATTTCGATCCGGAGCGGCGGTGTCGTCGGATGCAGGTAGATCTTTTCCCCGATCTCGGGATGCTGATGCTCGGGGAGGAGCTCGGTGGTGTTCCGAATCCTGCAACCGAGCAAGTTCTCCAGCGTCTGATAGCTGTAGAAGCCGCCGCGCCGCTGTCCGATTTGCGCGATCCAGGGCCAGACGTCCTCCGGCGGTGCAGCGACGTCGATGCCGAGTGTGTAAGACCACTTCGGGTCTGGAACCAGCTCGTCACCGGGAAGTGGATCGGTCGCCTCGAGCTCTCGTGTGCCCCAGTGCAGGCGCTTGCGTCCTACGAAGGGAGTCGCGACGAGGTGCCAGGCGATGAGGCCGGCACCTTCGAGAGCAGCAAGAACCCCGACGCCCGGGGGACGTGTGTTTGTTGCCATGACCGCTCCTCGCTGGACAGCCTGTCCCATTGGGCCGGTGAGCGCTTCCGTGAAGACTCCGAGGGTACGTCGTCACGGGGCTCTAGTCTTCGTACACCTCGCGGCGGTGGCCGAGCTTCACGACCAGTACGACATCCGGCGGCTCGATGCGGTAGATCACGCGGTAGTCGCCGACGCGTAGGCGGCGGGCGCCTCGGAGGCTGTAACGCAGTGGCCTGCCGAGCTCGAAGGGGTGAGTGGTGAGCTTGGCTTCGATGGCGCGGCGGATCTGGCGTTTGGCTGATTTGGGAAGCGCCGGGATGTCGTCGGTGACGACGGTGCGCAGGTACTCGACGCGATAGGTCAATCCCAGGCCTCATCGTGGGAGACTCGGCGCTGCTTCTTTTTCAGGCGTGCGTCGGCAACCTTGGAGAAGTGCCGATCTTCCTGGTACTCGAGGGCTTCTTCGATGAGCCGGAGGCTGGTCCGCGAGATCGACTCCTCCCGCTCTTCGGCCAAGCGCTCAATGGCTGCATGGGTCGCATCGTCGATCGTGATGTTGATTCGCTTCTTCTGGGTGGGCATTTGCATAGTGTAACACTTTT
>CBDUCC010000454.1:0-3183 GCA_965365555.1 uncultured Myxococcales bacterium
GCGGCCTCGAGATGCGCATGTGCCCGCGCGTGCACCTCAAGACCGTGGTGATCGACGCGCGTCTCGCCTACTTGGGAAGTGCGAACTGGACCGGAGCCGGGCTCGGCGCCAAAGGCGACGGGCGGCGCAACTTCGAAATGGGTATCGTCACTTCCGATGAGGAGATCATCGACGCCATCCAAGAGCGCTTCGATCAGATTTGGCGGGGCGTCGAGTGTGCCAACTGTCGGCTTCGAGAGGAGTGCGAGATGCCGCTCGACGAGATCTGATCGCTCAAAGCCAGGCGAGCAAGACGGGAATCGTCAGTAACGAAAGCAAGGTGCTGACGAGAACGAGGCTGGCGACTTGCTCGGGGCTTCGGCCGTAGCGATGGGCGAAGAGGTAGTTGAGAACGCCGACTGGCATCGCCGCCTGCAAAATCAGTACTTTTCGCGTCAGACCCTCGACCCCGAGCAACACTGCGACGACGAAGCCGGCTGCAACGCCCAGGCCGAAGCGGATCATGGCCAACAAGAGCGAGCGCCCCAGCGAGTCGGGATGCATTTTCGAGAGCGACACCCCGAGGGTCAGCAGCATCAGCGGGATTGCGATGTCGCCGAGCAAGGTGGTCGTCCGCGCCACAATCGTGGGGACCGGCAAGCCGAAGGCGACGACGGGTACCGTAATCGCGACCGCCCAGGTCAAGGGTGAGCGAAGAAACGGTCGCCAGGAGAACGAGCCTGCGAAGAGGGGGCCGCCGAGTGAGACGTGGAACGTCGCAGAGACGGCGAAGTAGGTCATCGCAAGCGCAAGGCCTGGCTCGCCGAAGGCGAAGAGACAGATGGGAATCCCGATGTTCCCCGAGTTCGTGAAGATGAGGGGGCCGAGGAAGGTGTGTCTGGGGAGCCCGAGCCCCTTAAGGATTCCATAGCCGCCCAGCGCGAACAGGCCCATCACGATCACCGTTAGCCCCGCCATCTGCGCCAGCTCGAAGGGCGATACGTCGAGGGTGGTCAGGCTCCGAAAGAGCAGGCACGGAACCCCGACATGGAGCACCAATCGGGAGATCGAGACCTCGTCGAAATGTGCGCCCGAACGCGCCCAGCCCAGACCCACCAGCGCGACGAAGAATACCGGGGCGACCACGCTGAGCAGCTCGACGATCACGATCTAGGCTCCTCGGTGGGAAATACGCGTTTGGGTGCGCAAGTACTCGTAAGCTCAGGTGTTTTCGAGGGGGTGCGTGTCCCGGTCTCAGGCGTCTTCGAACTGGCCGCGCTCTTTGAGGGCCTCGATGATGATCTCGACGGCCTTGTCGATACGGACCTCGTCGAGCGCCACGGTGATGTCGGGGTCTTCGGGCGGCTCGAAGCTCGAGAAGTCGGCGTCGGGTCGACGCTCTTTGCACAGCGCCGGATCCGTGTTGACGTACACCTGGACGACCCGGTCCTCGCCGATGCGCTTCGTCAGCTCGTCGCGGTCCTTTCGGGTCGGACTCGGGAATGCGCAAATGTTGATCAGGCCCGCATCCGTGACCGCTTTGGCCGCCGAGATCATCGAGCGCAGGTCTTCGCCGACGGGGATGACGACGGTGGCCGTTCGACCTTCGTCGAAGAGCTTGCGCTCGAGCGCGTAGGCGAGTGTCCAACGACCGGAACCCGGCACGCCGTGAAGCCAGACCGTCGCGCCCTTCTGCCCAAAGCGCTCCATCCGCTCGGTCGGGCTCACGAACGTCTTGGGCTCCATGGCCGACTCGGCGTGCAGCTCCTTCATGACCTCGCCGATGTTTTGATCGGCCCCCTCGAGGGCGATCATGCCGGCTGCCACCGTGTTGTTCGTCAACGAATCGATGACGATGAATGCTCCGGTCTCGCGATTCCGCTGATAGTCATCCACGTACAGGGCCCGGTGGCAGCTCAATCGGACCTTCGCTACGTCGTTGAGCTCGATGCCGTCGGTCGGCCTCTCCTCGAGCGTGTGCATGTCGATCTCGTGGTAGATCTTGTCGATCTGAGCGCGAACCGTCTGCGTCGTATGCTTGACGAGATAGGCCTTCTCCGTGTCGAGCGGCCGCTCGTGCATCCACACCATGTGTGCGTCGAAACGCCGTGTCACCCGGGGCAGGTTGTCCGGCTTCACCAGCATGTCGCCACGGCTGATGTCGATCTCGTCCTCCAGGCGAATCGTCACCGACTGACCCGCGAACGCTTCGTCGAGCTCGCCGTCGTAGGTGTCGATCGCTTTGACCTTCGAGGTCTTGCCCGAGGGCAGAGAGACCACCTCATCGCCCTTCGCGATGATGCCGGAAGCGACCTCCGCCGCGAATCCACGGTAATCCAGATCTGGGCGGATCACGTATTGGACCGGATAACGGAAGTCGTCGAAGTTCCGGTCGGCAAATACGGGAACCGTCTCGAGATACTCGAGTACGTTCGGGCCATCGTACCATGGGGTATTGTCACTGCTCGTGACGACGTTGTCGCCGACCAGTGCGCTCACCGGGAAGAACTGAATGTGCTTGAAGCGCAGGGTCTTGCCGAACTCCATGAAGTCGGCGCTGATGCTGTCGAAGACTTCCTGCGAGTAGTCCTTGAGGTCCATCTTGTTGATGCAGACCGCGAGGTGCGGAATCCCGAGCAAGGACGCGATGTACGCGTGACGTCGCGACTGCTCGAGAACACCGTGGCGGGCGTCGATCAAAATCAGGGCGACGTCGGCGGTGGAGGCGCCCGTCACCATATTCCGGGTGTACTGAATGTGCCCCGGCGTGTCGGCGATGATGAACTTACGCTTATCGGTGGCGAAGTAGCGGTACGCGACATCGATCGTGATGCCCTGCTCACGCTCGGCCTTGAGCCCGTCCGTGAGGAGGGCGAGATCCGGCTCATCGGTTTGCGATGCGGCCCGGACCGCAGCCATTTGGTCTTCGAAGACCATCCCGGTGTCGTAGAGGATGCGGCCGATGAGGGTCGACTTGCCGTCATCCACCGAGCCGACCGACACGAAGCGGAGAAGCTCTTTCTTTCGGTACTTCGCGAGATAGGCCTCGATGTCCTCGCGAATCAGGTCTTTTTCGTCGTTCATTCTCGTTCCTCGAAGCTGCGCCGCGCCGGGCCTAGAAATAACCCTCGCGCTTCTTGACTTCCATGGAGCCTTCCTCGTCGAAGTCGATGAGGCGCCCCTGCCTCTCGGAGAAGCGGTTCA
>CBDUCC010000455.1:0-3168 GCA_965365555.1 uncultured Myxococcales bacterium
GCCGCGGTGCCCGCGTTCGGCGCCGCGCCGGTGGGCGCGGCCGGCGAGGGCGCCGCCGCCGCCGAGGCGGAGGGCGAGGTCTTCAAGTCACCCATGGTCGGCACGTTCTATCGCGCGCCGTCTCCGGACGCCGAGCCGTGGCGAACACCCGCTGGCCACGGCTCGCAAGCTCGACCGCCAGTGCTCGCCCGATCCCGGTCGAGCACCCGGGGATGAGAAAGGTCTTCATGGTAGAGGCTCTACGCGGCGCGGCCCCGACGCGCCAGCGGCCTCCAAAAAGACGAAGCCCTCCCGCAGGAATCGACCACCGCCTTTGGTGAGATGCCGTTTCCTCACATCGTCCTTGGCTGAGCAGGGCCGAGTGTCATATGCACGGCTCATGGCGGACGATCAACACATGATGAGCGAGATTCCCCGGAGCAAGATCATCCGGGAGCTCCTCAAGGGCAAGCTGCGTCACCCGTTCAATGCCAAGCGAATCGGCGAGTTCCTGCCGAACGTGTACTTCGGCTTGACCGACCACCCGCTGGACGTGGGCGGAGCCGCGTTCAACACCCCGATCGCCTTTCTCGAGAAGCTTCTCCGCAAGAAGGCGAGCTGCGTGCTCGAGGTCGAGCTCGAAAGGCGCCTCGGCAACGCCTTCGTGTTCCGAGCGCGTGGGTATGACGTCTGGAAGATCCGCGACCTCGACACCCCCCACGCGCACACCTACAAGGTCACGCCGAAAACCCGCTTCGAGGAGCTGACCCTGCGCATCGACTTCCTTCAGGCGGACACCTATCGGCTACGGCTCGGGCGCGGAGGCGACGTCCCCGAGAATCGTACCCCCATGGTCGTCGGCGACCTCGAAGATCGAGCGCTCACCGTGGAGCTACGAGAAGACCCCGAGCGGTACGTCGTCTCGACCCCGAAGCTCACGCTTCGGATCCACAAACGCGAGTTCCGGGTCGACGTGTTGGACGAGCACGGAAACCTGGTGACCGAGACCGGCAGCAAGACGAAGTGCGAGTTTCCGACCGCGCTCGATGCGTTTCCGCTGGGCTTCGTGAAGGACGCAAGCTGCAATCAATGGTTCGGTGTCGAATCCTTCACCCTTCAGCCGGGCGAGGCCGTCTACGGGCTCGGCGAGCAGTTCGGACCGCTGAACAAGGTCGGCCAGACCATCGGCCTTTGGCATTTCGAGGGGCTCGGCAACACGTCTGGCCGCACCTACAAGAACATCCCGTTCTTCATGAGCACGCAGGGCTACGGCGTGTTTCTCAACGAGAGCCGGCCCGCGACCTTCTGGGTGGGCAGCAAGGAGCACGCCAAGACGCAGCTCGCGGT
This sequence comes from uncultured Myxococcales bacterium, assembly GCA_965365555.1. Classification (GTDB taxonomy): domain Bacteria; phylum Myxococcota_A; class Polyangia; order Polyangiales; family Houyiibacteriaceae; genus SG8-38. Next base: position 1,327 of record CBDUCC010000455.1, read on the forward strand.
CGAGGGCAACCTCATCGACTACTACTTCTTCTACGGCCCCAGCTTCAAACGCATTCTCTTCAACTACACGGCGCTCACCGGGAGAGCGCCCATCCTGCCGAAGTGGTCGTTTGGCACCTGGATGTCGCGCATCAGCTACTTCACGCAGGCGCAGGTCCTCGACACCGCGAAGAAGATCCGCGAGCTCGAGTTTCCTTGCGACGTCATCAGCATCGACACGGGTTGGTTCGAGAAGGATTGGCGCTGCGACTGGAAGTTCGATGGCAAGCGCTTCCCGGATCCCGAGGGGATGTTCGCTCAACTGGCTGACATGGGCTTTCGCGCTTGCCTCTGGCAGACGCCCTACGTCATGGACGAGACGGAGCTCTACCAGGAAGCCAAGAAGAAGGGTGTGATCGCCAAGAACAACAGCCCGTTCCTCTTCGTGTGGGGGTATCCGGCCCATCCGATCGACTTCTCGAAGCCGGAGGCGACACAGTGGTACCAGGAACGGATCGGAAGGCTCTTTGACCAGGGCGCGTCGGTCATGAAGATCGATTTCGGCGAAGGGGTTGAGCCCCCGATGGAGTTCGAGAGGTACGACGGTCGACAGATGCACAACCTCTACCCCCTCCTCTACCAGAAGGCGGCCTTCGAAAAGACCCGAGAGCACTTCGGTCAGGGCATCATCTGGGCGCGTAGCGCGTACGCCGGCTCGCAACGCTATCCGCTTCACTGGTCGGGGGACAACTCTTCGAACTTCGAGAACATGCTCTGCTCCCTGCGTGGCGGCCTCAGCCTCGGGCTTTGCGGCTTCTCGTTCTGGAGCCAGGACCCGGGCGGCTTCGTAGGCACGCCGGACGACCAGCTCTACGTGCGATGGACGCAGCTCTCGGTCTTCCAATCGCACATTCGCTTTCACGGAAACCCGCCACGGTTTCGAGAGCCGTGGAACTACAGCGATGAGGCTCAGGCCATCGTCCGGGACTTCTTGAATCTTCGATATCGCCTGATGCCGTATCTCTACACCGAGGCGCAGGTGGCGGCCGAGCGCGGCCTTCCGATGATGTCGCCGCTGGTGATCGAGTTCCAAGACGACCCAACAGTCCACAACATCGAAGATCAGTTCATGTGCGGTCGCTCTCTCCTCGTCGCGCCGATCCTTTCGCGAAACGACAGCCGCCTGTTCTACCTGCCGGAAGGCACTTGGTACGACTACTGGAACGGGGAGAAGCTGGCAGGACGGCAGTGGTTGAGGCGGACGGTGCCTCTCGAGCGAATCCCTTTGTTCGTCCGGGCCGGCTCGGTGTTACCCACGGGCGCCGTTGCGCAGCACACCGGCGACCTCGATACGGGTCGCTATGTGCTGAGGGTGTTTCCGGACGAGGCCGGTCTCGCGTCGTACGAGATGCAGGACGACGGACACCGCGTGTCCATCGACGCGCGGCTCGATGGCAACACGCTGAGGCTCGAAGCGAGGCCGGAGCCCCCCGAAATCGCGGTGGAGCAACCCAATGGACGAGCCTACGCATCGTTGTTCGTCAACGGGCGCGCGGTTGCCAACGACTAGCGATACCGGAAGGCGATGACCGTCACGGCGTCAGCTGGAAAATCCGCATCGCCCATCAATGTCACGGCGTCGCTGCCGGTCGACGCGGACACGCTCGCGCCGTCGAGGCGTCGGACGTCGGTCCAGCCCTCGGGCACGTCGTCGATCGTCACGCTGCGCTCCGATGCGCCCAGACCGTAGATGAAAGCGAAGAGCTGTGTCACCTCGTCGCTTGAATTCAGCGTCGTCGTGAAGCGAATCGTGGGCTCGGCGCCGCTCGGGGCACGGCCCTCCCCCTCCGCGCGGGTCCAGGG
>CBDUCC010000456.1:0-3167 GCA_965365555.1 uncultured Myxococcales bacterium
CGGACGACCTCGGCCGTGCTTCCTCGCTGGTACTCGACGCCAGTCGCTCGGCCGTTCTCGACGAGCACCCTTCGCACCAGGGCGCCTGTCTCGACCCGGAAGTTCGGACGCCCGCACGCAGGCTCCACGTAACACTCGCCAACGCTGCTCCGAACCCCATCGGCCGCGGACATGTGAAACATGCTGGCACAATGCTGGTTGTCGGCGTTGAAGTCGTCGCCGATGGGAATGCCGCAGACCTCGGAGGCAGCCTCGAGAAACGCATGGGACACCGGGCTGACCTGGTCGTCGGGGTGTCGCGTGACGCGAATCGGGCCGCTCGCGCCGTGGTACTCGGTCTCGCCGTCCTCGTGGCTCTCGAGCTTCTTGAAGTACGGAAGCACCTCTTCGTAGCTCCAGCCGTCACAGCCTCCCGCCGCCCAGTCGTCGTAGTTCTTTCGGTGACCGCGGAGGTAGAGCATGCCGTTGATCGAGCTGCAGCCGCCGACGACCTTGCCTCTCGTATACGGAACCCGGCGGTCGTTCATGTGCTTCTGCGGGACGGTTCGAAAGCCCCAATCGAGCTTCTTCTTGAGTGACTTGACCATGTGCACGACGCCGCCCATTCCGGGCTTGCGAATCAGCGCGGTGCGATCGCTCCCCCCGGCTTCGAGCAAGAGCACGCGTACGCCCGGATCTTCGGAGAGTCGGCTCGCGACGATGCCTCCCGACGACCCGGACCCGATCACGATGTAGTCGTACTGCGCGCTCATGGGTTCGACCCTAGACCCGTTCGTTCATGACCGCTATGGCCGCGCGTTGCCACCGAGAACAGCGCCCCGCCTCTCCGCCTTCTCCCACATCCGCACATAGCCCTCCGCCGACTTGAAGAGCGGCTCGAGCTCTTCGTCGGTGACGCCGTCGCGGCGGACATCTTCGATCAACTCGGCCACCAGCCCGAGGTGGATCATCCCTTCGGTGTTGAAGTCCACGACGCGGTTCCCGAGCTTCGGCTGCTGAAAGGTGATGTCACCCGCATAGGAGGTGAACGGATAGGTGATCGGGTCTTGCTGCGGTGTGCTGCAGACGCTGTCGTCGCCGAGCCGTGGACCGGGCCCACGTGCAAAGCCGTTGTAGTCGAACCCGAAGCCCTCGGCCGGGAACGCCCCTTTGTCGCGCATGAGTTGGATTCGTTCCTGGAACCCGTCGTCCATCGTCGCCGGCTCGGTCGCCGAGCGGCAGCGGCCGAAGCCAGACTTGGAGACACCCCCAAGCTCGTAGAGGAGCCCCTTGTTGTTGTTTCCATGGGTCCCGACGGCCGGATAGTCGTTCTCGGTCAGCATCTCGAAGGCGCGTTTGTAGGCACGGCGAGGCAGGTGGTCGATCTCGATCACGATGCCGCGCTTCATCATCTCTTCGATCAGAAACTCGCCGAGCGGGGTGAGGCCGGCATTCTGGCAATACTCCCCGTCGTTGGGCCCCTCGGAGGTGAGCTGTGGCAGGTACTGCACGAGCGTTCCGATCGGGTCGTCCGCGTATCCGCGCACGTTCTCAAGCTCGGGCGGCTCGGAATCGTAGACCTCTCGGGGGATGTTGATGCCCGGAAACGTGAGTCCGCCTCCGTCGAACACGGTGGGAAGATCCGCGAGGTCTTCGGGGCATTCGGTGAAGTTCGACCAATGGCCGGTGAGCGCAAAGTTGCCGATGTCGATGAAGCGCTTGTCTCCGTCGCCCGCAGAGAAGGCGCTGTCGAACTTGTGGTTTGGAAAGAGCACGCGAATGCCCTTGTCGTAGTACTCGTCGAGCTTCTCGATGACGGTGGCCTCGTCGCAGCTGCCGAACCCGTCTCGAGGAACGAGGAAGCAATCGAAGAGGAATGAAGTCTCGATGCCGAGCACGACAGCGAGCTTTCCTTCGCCAATGACCTCACGCGCTTCGGCCGGAGTCTTGACGATTCGGAACCAACCCTTCCCGAGTCCTCCGGACTGCGCATCGATGTACCGCTCCATCGCATAGGTCTCCTCGATGATTCGGTCGGCGGACACCATGTCGTTGCATTCATACCGTTCGGGCTTGTTTCCGAGGGCGACGAAGGTGTCGCAGAGGAACTTCATGGTCATCGCGTGCTGGACGAGGAGTCGCATGCCCGCGAGATGCGCGCGCTCGATCCATTTGTAGTACTGCGTTTGATGCGTCGCGCTCTCGCGAGCATTCGGCCAGGAGGTGAAATCCGGGTAGCCCGCTGTGGCGTGATTGAACTCCGGCGTCTCGCCGGCGGCGAGGGGAACGAGGATCTCGCCGACCGAGAGGCTGCGATTGTCGAACGCAAAGCCCAGCAGGTCCCGGCGTCCTTCCTCGCCATGCGGGATGTCACAATCGGGAAGCGCGTGCTCGACCCCGAGGCGATGGAACGCCGAACCGTGGTAGAGGCCACCCCCGGCGAACCCGAAGTTCGTGAGAAGATGCGAGTGGGTCTCGACGAACCCAAAGAGCGAACCGTCGTCGAACTCGCGCGGAGCCACCTCGCCGTCGGCGTCGACCGTGAGCTCGGGGAAGGTGGCGCAGCCAGATTGCTCGACCAGCTCGATGGCATTGGCGTCATCGCGGTCCATCGCGATTCCCGACTCCGACAGGTAGCCCCCGGACCTCCGGTGCCGAAGCCACAGACGCCCATTTCCGTCCTCGGGCGCGATCAAATCCCACTCCCCTTCGGACTGAAAGTCATCGTCGATCTCGACGAAATCGCCAATCTTCTGAGTGTCCGACTCGAGGACGGAAGCGCGCTGAAGACCGCTACCGTCAGAGACGAGATACTGCTCGTCCTCGTCGAACAAGAGATAGGTGCCCAGATCGGCCGGACGCATACGAAAACGGGCCGCTTGCTCGAGCGCCGAGGCCGATGCATCGAACGCGTCTCCGGACTCGGAGACCGCGATGAACCGCGTCCCGCCGGATCTACCGATCGAGACGCAACGGTTCGCAAACGCGAAGACGTCCACCTCTACGCCCGAAGGCGGATCACTGGAGTCGCTGCTGCATCCGCCATGCGTCAGGGCGGTCAGAAGGAGAAGAACAAGAGGCTGCCGAGAACCAAGCATCCGGTGCCCATATCACGGCAGGACCGTCGCCATCAACGCCCGCTCCTGGCGCTTCGGCGGCGAGAACCCGACCCAGGTTGCCGGCCCGCC
>CBDUCC010000457.1:0-3151 GCA_965365555.1 uncultured Myxococcales bacterium
GCTGGGCACTGTCCATCCGCCCGGGGGCGAATGTCGAATCGATCCACCTGAATGCCACCGCCTGCCCCGTCAATGCAGCCCGCGGCCCGCTCGGAGGCGGCGAGGCGAACGGACACCGAACCCCCGCCGGAACCGGTCCCATAGGCCGCTTCGCCGAGGCAGACCGTCTCGTCCCGCCATTGGCCCTCGGTGTCGGGCAGCTCGATCCAGGCGCGGCCGAAGCCGAGCGCTGCACTGCCGACACCGACGCTGCGGTACCTGATCTCGGCGATCAACGAGAGGCCCGGTGCATACGGAGGCATTTCGAGCTCTTGTGAAAGACCGCCACCGTTGCAGACCACGCTCGCATCCAACGAAGCTTCGCCACGACCCACACTGCTAACCGCATCGGTTAGGACCACCGCGCCTATGGCTCCGTCATTTTGCCAACGAGACTGCTCGATCTCCCGCCTGAAGTCGGGATCGTCGACCACGCCAACCCAGCCGCAGGGATCGCCCTCGTATCCGGGTAAGCACTTGCAAATCGCGGGGACCTCACCGCCGTCGCAAAACTCCTGCGCGCCACAAGGCTCTGCGCACTCGGCAGGAACGTTTGGGTCGATGCAGGCGCCGTTGGTTTCCACGAAACCGTCGGCACAGCGAGCTTTAGCGCAGGAAGAAGCGAAACACGAGAGGGCTATGAGGATCACGGTTCGCCTGCCGAGCGTCGCTCCCCGCTCTTGCTGTGATGAGCAGCCCATGGTTCTAGCCGGTGCGTCGCCGTCGCCTCTTGAAGCGTTCGGGATCGATGTCGAGCGTAGCCATTCGGCTGATCAGCCCGGTCCGGGGCACCGACAGAAGCCGGGCCGTCCGCGCGACGATGCCCCCGCAAGCCTCCAGCGCATCTTCGATGATGGCCTTTTCGGCCGCGTCGAGATTGCGCCTGTCCTGACTCAGCGCATCCCAGCGGGACTCGATCTCTTCTCCATCCGCTGACTCCCGAGGCTCGGTGGAGGGAGGCCGCGAATCACGCGCGGAAGTCTCGGTGCCGGAATCGAAATGGCGCGCCCCGATCACATGCTCCTCGCAGCCGCCCGCGCATGCGCGATTTCGAGCGCGTTCGAGCACCGCTTCGAGCTCTCGGATGTTCCCGGCCCAGTCGAGCTTGGGCGATAGCAGTGCCTCCATCGCACTTCCGTCGAGCTCCCAGTCAGCCTCGGTATCGGTGCGATTGAGGTAGCGAGCGGCGATCTCCGGAATGTCACGGCGCCGTTCACGAAGGGGCGGCAGGCGAAGCGGCACGGTCGCCAGCCGGTAGTAGAGGTCCTTCCGAAACGCCCCTTCGGCGATCGCTCGATCCATGTCCCCATTGGAGAGCGAGATGAGTCGAAGGTTCGCGGTCTTCGGCTCGCGCCCCTGATAGCCGAGTGGGCGATACGAACCGAACTGCGTGAAATCGAGCAGAAGCTGCTGAGCATGCGCCGGTAGGTTGAGGACCTCGTCGAGGATGAGCGTGCCGCCATCCGCATACTCGACCAGGCCCGTGCGCTTGGAAACTGCTCCCGAGAACGCGCCCCGTTCATGTCCGAAGAGCTCCGAGGTGATCGTGTTCAAGTCGTCGGCCATGCCGAGCGTGGCGCGGACGATCGGGCCCCTGCTGCTGGCACGCGCAAAGGCGGTGGCGAGCTGGGTCTTCCCGGTGCCCGATTCCCCCATGATCATGATCGATGCGTTGCCGCGGACGGCGGCCCGAAGCTCGTCGCGGACGCTCAGCATGCTCTCGGGTGAAAGGAGCTCTTCCAGCGTGAGGTACTGTTGGTCGCGATCCTTGGCGCGCTCGACCCGAAGGTCCTCTTGGGTGTCTTCGATGACCGCCTGCTGCGCGATGAGACCTCCGAGAAGTAGGCCCGCCGTCTCGGTGAACTCGACGACCGAAGGGAGCGTGCCCTGGCGGTCGGCGAACTCGAGGTAGAGCGCACCCACGAACGTGCGTCCCTCTCTCGACGACGGGGGATGCGACCAAAGGGGCACCGCGATGAAGGAGCCTCGGGGTGCATAGGGTACTTTGCCCGATACGGTCTCGAGCTTCGCCTGCACATGCTCGAGGACCTCGGTGACGTGCGATGCGAGCACGGCCGGAGAAACCCCATGAAAGCTCGCCGTGCGGGAACGATGCAGCGGTCCGCTCCCTTTCGTCTCGAGCGTGCTCCATGCAGAGGCCGCGCCGAGCTCTGCGCAGAGTGCTTCGAGCGTGTCCTCGATGAATCGACCACGGTGAAGCCCGGCGATCGCTGCGGCCACGAGTTGCCTCATGCGCGGCCAGGGATCTGTCACTGTGAAACGTGGCATCCGCCGACTCCGAAGACTACAGCGTCATGACGCCGACGCATAGGGCGTTCGGACTTGCGCGCCCTGAGCAAACCAAAGATAGTGGGCGGTATGCGATGGTTGGCGACTGTGACGGCCCTGTGGCTGTGCGGCCCGCCTAGCGCCCTGGCTCAGTCGCACGACTGGCTCGTCCTGCCCACGGCCGACGACGAACAAACCGAGTGGATGCAGCCGACCGTCGACGCGCTCGCCCGTGGGCTTCGGCGCCAGGGAGTCGGAGTATGGCGATCGGACCGAGCGGTTGCGGCGTTCGAGAGAAGAGGATCCGCGCCCGTAGACGAGCTGTCCGATGCCGAGGTGCGTGCCTGGGCGGAGCGCTCGCAGGAAGCACTCCGCAAGCTCTCGATGGCACAAACGCGAGCTGCCCTTGCCGAGCTCGAGGAAACGCAGGCGTTTTCCCGCAAGTTCGTGGAGACGCTCAACCGCGAGCCGGACGGAGCGAAGGCGGTGCTGGACACCTGTTTGTACCTCGTGCGGGCACGGGTCGCCGCAGGAGACGAAGTAGCCGCCGCCGAGCAAGCGCAAGAGTGCGTGCGAATCGTGCCCTCCGGCGAGCCGTCGGCGAGGATGCATCCGCCGGAAGTCCTCCGCCTCTACGAAGCCGCTGCAAACCCCGGACCCGACCGGACGGGCACCCTGCGTGTGGAAAGCGATCCCCCAAAGTGTCCCGTTCGGCTCAATGGCGTGCGCGTCGGCAGGACACCGATCGAGCTTCCGGGGCTCTATCCCGGCGAGTACCGCGGGCAGCGCGAATGTGAGCCCTAGGGGAGCGGTCGCGTCCACA
>CBDUCC010000458.1:0-3143 GCA_965365555.1 uncultured Myxococcales bacterium
TGAGGCCGCGACGTTTCCGCGGAAACGTCTGAGGGCGGGGGCAAGCCCCGCCCCTACATCCCCCCCGTCCCCGGCCGGCAGGGGCGCCGGCCGCTTCAAGCGTCGAAGGCCCAGCCGGCAGGGGCGCCGATCGCTTCAAAGTTCGCAGCACCGGCCGGCAGGGACGCCGACCAATTCAACTGGACATTCCGGTCGTGACTGGTCCGGCCGCTTCAGTCGGTGGTCGTAGTTGGAACCAGCCGTTCGAGCTCGGAGAACCAGTCGAGGACGAGGCGAATCTCCGTTGTCTTGCCGAGCTCGGAATCGGGCTTGACCGTGACGATCTTCGCTCCGTCGGGCTGGACCGAGTAGTTGGGCATCGTGATGTAGGTGCCTGGATCGTAGGTATCCTCGAAGAGCTCCTGCGGCGCGGCGACGGCGAAGGACGGCTCGGTCGTGATGCTCGCGCTCATGAATCGATTGTCGGAACTACGGAAATAGAGCTCGCTTCCATCGGGACTCCACTGCGGCTTGAGACCCCCGCCTTGTGAGACCTGGAAGCGGGCGCCCCCCTCGGGGAAGGCTTGGACAAAGACCTCGAATTCCCTCTCTGGATCAGCTACGACAAAGGCGACCCAGGCGCCATCCGGTGAGACCGTACCGCTCAGGTACCCGAGATTCTCATCCTTACTGATGATGAGCTCCAACAGCTCGTCCGGGTTCTCTAGTGACAAGGCCACGAGTCCTTCCGCTTTGAAGCTCCGGTCTTCGTTTTCTTCCCGCCGGCTGAGAATCAGGAATCGGCCGTCGGGAGTGACGCTCGTCGGGAACCCGTAGGAGATTGACGGAGCATCGCTGATCAGCTCCTCGGGCTCACCGCTGCCATCGGCAGGTCGCCATAGGATGGTCTGGGTTCCGTCCTCGTCGGACAGATAGACGATCCGTTGCCCATCGGGCGTCCAGAGAGGATAGAGGTTGTTTCCTCCTCGGGTCAGCGGGCTGCGGGTGCCGGAGTCCAGTCCCAGGATCCAGATGCTCGCACCACCGTCCTCCAACAAGTTGACAGCGATCCTGCGACCGTCGGGAGAAAGGCGCGGATACATGTAGGCTCCGGGCAGCTCGACGAGCCGCTCTTCGAGCCCATCCCAGGTGACCGTGACCAGTTGATTGCGTAGCTCGCTGCGGCCGGGCAGGTAGGCAAGCGTACCCGACGCCGCCACGTCCATCGCCGGCAGCCAGTAGGCCGAGTAGCGGAAGATGGTGTCCGGGAGGGGGACACCGGCGCCTGTGACCTCACGTCGCTCGAGATCAAAGGGAGCGACATAAACACTGTCGGCGAGCGTATACAGCAGGTGACCACTCGGCGTGATTCGCCCGTAGCCGCCGTCCGCCAGCAGTTTACTCTCACCGGTAGCCAGATCGAGCAGCTTGATCTGCGAGCCTTCGACGGAGTCGCCCTTCCAGGTTGTGAACACCAGGGAGTCGCCTGCGGCGAGAAACTGCGGCCAATCAAGCTCCGTCTCTCCGGCAGCCGAGTCCGGGGCGACGAGTGTCTCGGGGGCGCCGCCGAGCTCGGAGACGCGATCCAACCCGCCCGGGGAGTCGGGATTGAAGACGATGAAACCGTCCGGCCCCCAGGTGGCGCCGAAGGAGTTTGGCGCGTCGCACAGGACCTGGGGAGCTCCTCCAGCCAGGGCGACCTTCTTCAGTTTGCCCTCGGCGGTGAATCCGAGCCACTCGCCGTCAGGAGAAAAGAAGGGGTTCTCCGCGTCCTCCGTGCCGGGAATCTGCAGCCAATCGAACTGGCCCAGGAATCGCCGATAGAGCTGGCGTGAATCCTCCTCGCCGGCGGCGATCACCAATTGCAGCCCGTCGGGAGAGATGGCCAGGATGGGCCTGTCGCCAAACTGGACGGGGATCCCGCCCGGAGTGGTCGAGGCGAGGCGAATGGCCTCACTGGGCGATTCCGGCGGCTTGTCGCCAAGCCTGGAAGCGAGCAGTCCGCCCAGCACCCCACCGATTACGAGAGCGGTGGCCAACCCGATCCAGAGCGTTAGGCGCTGTCGCGGGGCGGCCGCTTGCATGACGTCGGCAGTCTCCAGCGACGTTTCCGCCGGAGCGCTGATCGCCTCTTCGATCTCGATGCGGGCGTCGGCGATATCGTGCAGACGGTGCTTTGGGTCGCGCTCGAGACACCGGCGCAGCACTCGATTCACCTGGCGGGGCGTATCGGCTCGGAGGCTGTCCCATTCGGGTTCGGCTCGCAGGACGGCGGCGAGCGTGTCCGAGACCGTCTCTCCGTCGAAGAGGCGCTTGCCGGTGAGCATCTCGTAGAGGACGACGCCGAAGGCCCAGATGTCGGCGCGCTTGTCGGCCCCCTTCCCCCGAGCCTGCTCCGGACTCATGTACGCGGCTGTGCCCAGGAGTACTCCGGCGCCGGTCATCTGTGCGGTCAGGGTCGGGGATAGGGAGAGTGGCGAGTGCTCCAGGTCGCTCGGCGTGTCCGCATCAGCGATTGTCGGGTCGAGCGCCTTGGCGAGGCCGAAGTCGAGGACCTTGACGTTGCCGTCCTCGTCGACCTTGATGTTGGCGGGTTTCAAGTCGCGATGGATGACGCCGCGCTCGTGAGCGGCTTCGAGGGCTTCGGCGATCTGCACGGCGATGGGCAGTGCCTCGTCGACAGGGATCGCCCGACGGGCCAGTAGCGCCTTGAGATCGTCTCCCGGGGCGAGCTCCATGACGAGGAAGTACCGGCCATCGACCTCCTCGACCTGGTGGATACCGGCGATATTGGGGTGGTTGAGCGACGCCAGAACCTTCGCCTCGCGCTCGAACCTGGCGAGCCGCTCCGGATCCTGCGCCACCGCCTCCGGCAGCACCTTGATCGCCACCTGGCGTCCGAGCTTGGTGTCCTCGGCCTGGTAAACCTCCCCCATGCCGCCCTCGCCGAGCTTGGCGGTGACACGGAAGTGAGAGAGCACTGTGCCGATCATGGATCGGACCTCGGACATCTAATGTGCGCCATTTGTGGGGTGATTCTATATGTCCTTGCCCGACGGGACTCTATCCGGCCGGCAGGGGCGCCGGCCGCTTCAACCGTTCTCCTCATCCGCCAAGCACGGCGACGATCCGCAAGGGACCGCCGCTTCCACCCTTGATGTTCA
>CBDUCC010000459.1:0-3097 GCA_965365555.1 uncultured Myxococcales bacterium
AGCCGTTTCGCAGAGCGAGGTAGAGCGCACCGACGAGCAGGGTGACGAACGGGCCGCCGAATAATAGGCCGATGCCGCAGAGCACGGCCGAGCCGGTCCAAATCAGGATGGCCAGCAGGCCGACCCCGATGATCTTCACTCGCTTTCCACGCGCGATCCGCCAGGAGGTCAAGATGGCCTCCACCGGCCCGGAATCGTCATTGAAGGCCAGCTCGGTCTGCATGAAGGCGATCCCCGCCACGATGTAGACGTAGAGCGGAACCAAGATGCCGAACGCGATGAGGAGTGGCATTCCGGCTTTGTCCGTGATCTCGTCCATCGGTGTGGAGCGGTCGACCGGGCCGACGAATGCCAGAAACACGATCAGAAGCAGGGGTGCGACGATCAACAAGACGCCGGCGAAGACCGCCAACGCTTGAAGGACGTACTTCCAGATCTTCGAGAGCTGACTGAACAGGACGCCCACGGTGACCTTCTCTCCGTGAAGGCCGCGCATGGCCATCGCCCAAAGCCCCAAGGTGAAAATCGCGCCGAGTACGAGCTGAACGACCTGAAGCACGCCCTGCACGAGCCAGTCGATCGCCTGAAAGGCGTCGCTGCCGGAATCCTGAAAGCCGCCGACGACTCCCCAGACGAGGCCGAGGACCATCGGCACGCCGAGCCCGATCAGCCCGTAGAGAAGCATCGCCAAGACCCAGGCGCCGAGGTCGCGCGACCAGGCTTCGGAGGCACGTGACAGGAGATCGGTCAGCGTGAACTCGTCGCGGCTGAGCGCAAACCCCTTTGGCTCCGGTCGCGGTTCCATCGCTGGGGAAATCGGCTCAGGCGGCTCGTCGAGAGGCTCCATCAGCACGGAAATTAGCACCGAGCGCAGTCACCGAGAAGAAACCTCCGATCGAAGAGCTCCACTCGAGTGTACCTGCCGCCGGTTTTGGTGATACGGTGCGCGCCATGAAATCCCGTTCATCCATCCTTGGATCCTTGGTTTTTGCATTCGCGCTTGCCGCCTGCGGCAGCGACAGTCCGTCCGGCACTGGTGGCAGCACCGGCACTGGCGGCGGTGCGGGCACTGGTGGCACGGCGGGTAGCGGAGGCTCGAGCTTCGAGCCTCCGGAGTTCGGCGCCTGGGTGAAGTACGAGCCGGAGGGCGCCGTCTGCAGCGACGGGAGCCAGTACGCCTTCTACGTCGAGTTCTCCGAGACCTCGGACAATGTGGTCATCTTCTTCATGGGTGGCGGCGGATGCTGGGACTACGACAGCTGTGTAGGCGGCGGAGCGCGAGGCGCGGCCAACCCCAATGGTCTTCCCGATGACTACGCGAACGCGCACACTCAAATCGCCGGTCTCGACATCAACGTGAACCAAGTCTACCCGCTGATGAACGACGACCCCGACGTGAGCCCGATGGCCGATTGGAACAAAGTCTTCGTTCCGTACTGCACCGGAGACGTCTATGCGGGTTCAATCACGAATACCTACGAGGATCCGGACGGCATGGAGGAGCCCGCCACGTTTGCGCATCAGGGGCACACCAACGTCGTGAAGATGACGGAGATGCTCAATGAGATGTTCTCGACGGTGCCGAAGATGTTCGTGGGGGGATGCAGCGCAGGCGGTGCCGGCGCTATCGTGAACTACTATTTCCTCCGGACCGGGATCGAGGGCGTCGAGCGCGGCTATCTCCTCGACGACTCGGGGCCGATCTACCCGAGCCTCGAGCCCACCTCGCGCTCCGCGCTCTTGCATGAAGAGGTGAGGGATGTGTGGGATGCGGCGAGCCTGATCGCGAAGGCACCGGAATCCGAGCTCCTCAACAGTGACTTCGGCGCGCTCAGCCGGGTATTGGCGGATGAGTTCCCCGAGGACCGTCTCGCGACCACGATGTTTCGGCTCGACTACAATTTCTCCCTTTACTCCTACGAGAGATTCTGGACGCGGGAGAACGAAGGGACCGTAGATCCGATCGTGCCCTACGCGATGGACTCTGGACTGGGCCTAGACGAGGACCTCTCGCTCGACCGCGCCGCCGTTCATCAGCTCTGGTGGGACGACATCGCGCTTCTTCAGAGCCAGTATGACGCAGTCGACAACCTCGCCTACTATCTCCCTTTCTACCGGAACACCAACAGCAGTCACTGCGTGACGGTCCCGGGTTTCGAGGAGGTCAGCCTGGCCGAAGCGCTCAACCTCTTCCAAAACGACTTCGCTACGCTCGCCTGGCTGGGCAGCGAGATCGGAGACATGAACCTCCGAGACTTCGTCGATCACATGCTCGACGACACCGAGCCGCTTCAGAGCTACATCGAAGAGGACGGGGAGGGGCCCTATGTGCCCTGCACGCCCGATTCGTTCGACGCGGATGGTTGCGAGGCTGCGGTCAATCCGCAGCAATGATCTCCGGCGCTCAGTTCCAGCGGAATCCCTCCATCGTCTGCTTCGCCGTGTAGCGTGGCTCGAAGCCCGTGGCTTCGATGAACGCGCGGTTGTCGATGACGATGGGGTACTTCACATGAGCGATCGCGCTCGGTGGCAGGTAAGGAAAGCCAAAGCGGCCGAGCACACCCGAATAGAGCGGTTCAGGAATGGATACCGCCCGCTTGCCTGTCGCTTCGCACACCGTGCGGAGTGGTACCGGTGGAGGCCCTGCGACGTTGAACACGCCGCGCAGTTGCATCTCGACGGCGAGGGTAATCGCTTCCTCGGCATCCCACTCGTGCATGAGCTGGTAGAGCGGATCGAACCCGAGCACCAGCGGGACTCGGCTTTTCGAGAGAAATCCGGCGAGCGTGCCTCCGCGACTCGGGCCTAGGAAGTAACAGAGCCGTAGAACTGCGGTGTTGAGCTCGGGCCAGCGCCAGAGCGCGCTGCCGGCGTACAAGTCGGCGGCGACGAGGTCGGCCAGCTCCTTGAAGGCGGCTCCGGCGAGCGGGGGCTCGTCCTCGGTGTGGTACAGCGGCGAATCAGGCGTCGCGCCATACACCGTGTGCCGGCCGACGAAGACCGCCTGCTTCACGCCGTACTCGTGGCAGTACTCGAAGAGCTTTCGCGTGCCGCCGAGGTTGATGCGGTAGCGCTCCTCGGTCTCGGTCGTGAAGTG
>CBDUCC010000460.1:0-3088 GCA_965365555.1 uncultured Myxococcales bacterium
AACGCTCCAGTCGACGAGGACACCGAAACTCTGCTAAGGAGTGCGGGGTAAGGGGCTGGCAGGGCAAGGCATGAGGACGACGGCCGCAACACGACTTCGCGTTGGCATCTTCGTCTTGGTCGCTCTCGTGATCGGGGCGAGCGCTGCGTTCGCGATCGGCGCCCAGGAAAACCTGTTCGCGTCGAAGACCACCTATCACGCGGTCTTCTCCGACGTCGGAGGACTCCAGAAGGGAAACACCGTCCGCGTCGCCGGCGTCAACGTCGGTTCGGTCACCGAGGTGATCATCGCGGAGGGTGGAAACATCGAAGTCTACTTTCGAGTCATCGATGAGGCGACGCATCTGATTCGCGGGGAGCCAGGGGTCGACCTAGACAATGCCGATCCGAAGCCGAGCCTTGCTGCGATCGGAAGCAAGGGACTGCTCGGCGACCGACTCATCGAGATCACGGTGGGCCCGGACGAGTACCCCAAGTGGGATCCTGAGCAGCCGATCCCCGTTTCGGTCGGGGGCGGAATCATGGCGCTCGCAGAGAGAACGCTGACCGAGGCGGAAGGCACCGCTCGAAACCTTCGGCAGGCGACCGATCCTTTTGCGGATCAAGAGTTCTCCAACGACCTGAAGGAGACGGCCCGCAATCTCGCGAAAGCGAGCGGCATGATCGCAAGCGGCGACGGTACGATCGGCCGCCTGATGCATGACGCGGAGCTCGGCCGAGACGTGAAGGGTGCGGTCAAAGAGCTGCGTGCCGCCGGAAAACAGGTCGCCGCCCTCGGTGAAAACCTGAACAAGATTACCGAAGACATCCAAACCAACGAAGGCACCGCAAACGCGCTCCTCTACGGGACGGAAGGCCGCGACGCAATCCGCAACATCCGCGACACCTTCGGCCAGCTCAACACCATCTTGACGGATGTTCGCGAGGGTGACGGCACGGTCAACCAACTGATCTACGGCGAGCTCGGCGACTCGTTCATGACGAATCTTCAGAACGCGAGCGACGACATCGCCTTTCTCACGAAAGAGGCGCGTGAGGGCAAGGGCACCGTCGGAGCGCTGCTGACCGATCCTTCGGTATACGAGGACATCAAACGTCTCGTGGGCGACCTCGAGCGCAACGACATTCTCCGTGCCTTGGTCCGGTACTCGATTCGACGCGACGAGGCCCGCGACCCCGTCGAAGTCACCGAGTAGTAGCCAATGCAAGTGTATCTCGACTTACTTCGAAAGGTCCTGGACGAGGGCGTGGAACGCGACGACCGCACTGGCACCGGGACGAGAAGTCTCTTCGGGTACCAAATGCGGATGAATCTCCAAGATGGGTTCCCATTACTCACCACCAAGAAGGTGCATCTGAAGTCGATCATCCACGAGCTGCTCTGGTTCGTTCAAGGGCAGACCCATGTGAGTCACCTCCAGGAGAACGGTGTGACGATCTGGGACGAATGGGCGACCGCGGAGCAAACCGCCCGTTTTGGACGAAGCGAGGGGGACCTCGGACCGGTCTACGGGCATCAGTGGAGGAACTTCGGCGCCTCCGAGCGCAAGGATGGCAGCTACGAGCGAGACGGATTCGATCAACTCTCCTACGTCCTCGATGAGATCAAGACGAACCCGGACAGCCGCCGTCTCATCGTGTCGGGATGGAACCCGCTCGAAGCCGAGCGCGTCGCCCTCCCCCCCTGCCATACACTGTTCCAATTCTACGTCTCCAATGGTCGGCTGAGCTGTCAGCTCTACCAGCGGAGCGCCGACGTATTTCTCGGGGTGCCATTCAACATCGCGAGCTACGCACTGCTGACCATGATGGTCGCTTCGGTTTCCGATCTCGAGCCGGGCGACTTCATCCACACCTTCGGGGACGTCCACCTCTACAGCAATCACATGGAGCAAGCTCGGCTTCAGCTCTCGCGCCGGCCGAGGCCCCTTCCGACGATGTTCATCGATCCGACCGTGGAGAACCTCTACGACTTTCGATACGAGCACTTCCAGCTCAAAGACTACCTACCGTACCCCAGCATCAAAGCTCCGGTGGCCGTGTGATGGAGCCGCGACCGACGCTTGCTCCGCTGGCGTTGATCGTGGCCGTCGCGCGCAACGGTGTGATCGGGCGGGCAGGAACCCTCCCCTGGCACCTCTCGGAGGACCTGAAGCACTTCAAGAAGACGACGACGGGGCACGCGGTCATCATGGGCCGCAAGACCTACGAATCGATCGGAAAGCCGCTTCCGAAGCGCCGCAACATCGTCGTGACCGGGAGCGGCGCGCGTTTTGAAGGCTGTGAGATGGCTGCGAGCCTCCAAGAGGCGATCGCCCTGGCGCGCGAAACGGACGAGTGCCCCTTCGTCATCGGTGGCGCCTCGCTCTATCGAGAAGCACTGCCGATCGCCACCGAGATTCACCTAACGACGATCGACGAGGACTACGACGGCGACACGTTCTTTCCTACGGAGCTCCAGGGCTTCGAAGAGACCGAGAGCCGTGCGGGCGAGAGCAAAGCGGTGCGCTTCTCGGTGCTCCATCGTGTGCGCGAATGAGCGCGTGTACCGTTACCCCAGCTCGTCGAGGAGCACCAAGTACCCGCGTGCGCCCTGCGGATCATCTTCGAAGAAGGCCGGGACCTTGCCGTTGATGGCGGGAGCGTCTTTGCGTGCCCTGTCGTTCGCCGTCCGCGGTGTGGCTTGGAGATGCCCCTCGAGCTCCTCTTCTCGGTAGGGCGCGGGCTCGCCGTTTTTTCGAGGCTGCGCCGCGACGCGGTCCGGAGTGATCCCCAGTGCCTGGATCGAACGTCCCGATGGCGTGTAGTAGCGAGAGATCGTCAGCTTGAGCGCGCTACCCCCAGGCAAGTCGAAGATCGTTTGGACGCTTCCCTTGCCGAAGCTGCGGACCCCGACGAGCGTCGCGCGCTCATGATCCTGAAGCGCGCCGGCGACGATTTCGGAGGCGCTCGCCGTGTTCTCGTTGATAAGGACGACGATCGGCCACTTGGGCCGCGTCCCAGCTCGCCGGGCGCTATAGCGAGCAACCTCTTGGCCGTTGCGGCCTCGCGTGCTCACGATGGTCCCCGTGGCGACAAACTCGTCGCTG
>CBDUCC010000461.1:0-3078 GCA_965365555.1 uncultured Myxococcales bacterium
GCGGTATGACCAAGGCCATCGAGGCGGGTCTTCCGAAGCTCCGCATCGAGGAGGCAGCAGCGCGGACACAGGCCCGTATCGATTCGGGGCAGCAGACGATCGTCGGCATCAACAAGTATCGCCTGGACCAAGAAGACGCAATCGAGGTGCTCAAGGTCGACAACACGGCGGTTCGCGAGGCGCAGGTGGCCAGGCTCCGAGAGCTTCGTGAGGAACGGGATGAAGCCGCGCTACGACCGAAACTTGAAGCGCTGACGAAGTCGGCGGAGACTGGCGAGGGCAACCTGCTCGAGCTGGCCATCGACGCGGCCCGTCATCGAGCGACCGTGGGCGAGATCAGCGACGCGCTCGAGCGCGTCTGGGGACGTTACCAAGCGACGATTCGGAGTATCGAAGGCGTGTATCGGAGCGAAGTGGGCAAGGATTCCGAAGGCGTGAATCGCGTTCGAGCGAGGAGCGACGAGTTCCTAGAAAAGCATGGTCGACGTCCGAGGATCCTGGTCGCCAAGATGGGTCAGGACGGGCACGACCGTGGCCAGAAGGTGATTGCGACGGCGTTCGCCGATCTCGGTTTTGACGTCGATATCGGGCCCTTGTTTCAGACGCCAGAAGAGAGTGCGAAGCAGGCGGTAGAGAACGACGTGCACATCGTGGGTGCCAGCTCGCTGGCGGCCGGTCACTTGACGCTCGTCCCCCAGTTGAAGGGAGCGCTTCGCGACCTCGGACGCGACGATATTCTGGTCGTCGTCGGAGGGGTCATTCCGCCGGAGGACTACGACGCACTGCGCGAAGCCGGCGCCGTGGCGATTTTCGGACCGGGGACCGTGATTGCCGAGGCCGCCCTCGAGCTGCTCGACCAGCTCGACGCGCAGCTCGGAGGCGCGTGAAGGCGCTCGACGCCGAAGCCTACGTCGAAGGTGTTCGTGGCGGGGACCGCGCTGTGCTCGCCCGAGCGATCACCCTGATCGAGAGCGAGCAACCTGCACACGCTGCACTCGCGCAGGAGGTGCTCGAAGCCTTGCTGCCGGCCACGGGCGGATCGCGCCGCATCGGGATCAGCGGCGTACCCGGAGCCGGCAAGAGCACCTTCATCGACGCCCTGGGCAAGCTCCTGACGGCTCGGTCCCATCGAGTCGCGGTTCTTGCCGTCGATCCCACCAGCAGCGTGAGCGGCGGAAGCATCCTCGGTGACAAGACGCGCATGGCGGCGCTGAGCGTCGACCCAAACGCTTTCATCCGTCCGTCACCGACGAGCGGTACGCTCGGTGGGGTCACCCGAAAGACCCGCGAGACGATCCTGCTCTGCGAGGCGGCCGGCTTCGACGTCGTGCTGGTCGAGACCGTTGGCGTCGGCCAGTCGGAGACCATCGTTGCGGGCATGGTCGACTTCTTCTTGGTCTTGATGATCGCCGGCGCAGGGGATGAGCTCCAGGGCATCAAGCGCGGCATTCTCGAGGTCGCGGACATGTTGGCCATCAACAAGGCCGACGGAGACAATCGTCCTCGGGCGATCCGGGCTCAGGCGTCGTACCAAAGCGCGCTCCGCCTGATGCGGCCCGATAGTGTGCCGCCCGTGGTGACCTGCAGTGCCCTCGAGAAGTCCGGTCTCGAAGAGCTCTGGACGTTGGTCATGGACGAGTGGAACCGTCGAGAGAGCTCCGGGGTCCTCGCGAATCGCCGTCAGGACCAACAGGTGCAGTGGATGTGGGACATGGTCGAGGCGGGTCTTCGCCGAGCGCTGCGAAGTTATCCGGAGCTCTCCCGGCTCACCTCGCAGCTCGAGGACGCGGTAGCGCATGCCAAGGCGACGCCGAGTGCCGCGGCTTGGAAGGTGCTAGCTCGATTCGCCGAACGAGCTGGCGATGCCCTCAGGCGCGGCTGAGCTCGTCCGCCGAGTCCGTCTTCTTGGCGGCGGACTTCCCCACCGGGGTGGGCGTTGGGCCGAGCAGCTCCGACATCCATCGAAGCTGTTCGCTGTGCGCGAGCGCATGCTTGATCACCATCGTGAGCGGCGCGGAGACCAGAGCGCCGACCGGACCCAGCAGCCAACCCCAGACGACCATCGAAACGAGCACTACCAACGCTGACAATCCAAGCGCGTCTCCCATGATCCGGGGCTCGACGGCGCCGATGGCGAGATTGATCGCGCCGAAGCCGGCAGCGACGATGAGGGCCTCGCCGGGGCCGAGCTGCAACAGCGCGAGCGCGATGGCGGGAATCGCAGCGATGATCTGTCCGACGGTTGGAATGTAGTTGAGTAGGTAGGCCAACAGACCCCAGAGCAGCGGGACGTCGACACCGCGCCACCAGCACCAGACGAAGACGGAGATGCCGGTGAGCAGGCTGAGGACAGTCTTCGCAACGAGATAGGTATTGACCTCACGTGCGGCTGCGGAGAGCTCCTGGATTTGGCTGGGCGTGGCGATCCGTGAAAGCTTTTCTCGGAGGCCGGTGGATTCGTAAAGCATGAAGGCGACGATCAGCAGCACCAGTACCATCTGAGAGACGAAGGAGGCGGCGTACTGTGCCGTCATGGTCGCCATGTTGAACCTCCAGGTCGGCTCCGAGAAGTCGTAGACCGACTCGATGTAGATGCCGTAACCGGCGAGCCATGCTTCGGTCTCCTGCATCCGCCCAGAGAGCAGGGTCGCGTACTCGGGGACTCGCTCGGTGAACGTCGCGACCGCTGCGGCCAGTGGAAATCCGAGTGCGGCACCTGCCGCGACGTCGAGCATCAGCCCGGCCAGGACCGCAAAGATGGTCGGAAGGCCCTTGTCACAGAGCCACATCACCAAGGGTGCCGTGACGATCGCGATGAACGAGGCGACCAACACAGGCACGAGCAAAGGAGCCGCGAGCTTGATGCCCGCTCCGATCACGATGATCGCAGCGACAACCAAGACGATTCGTCCTCCTCGGCTAGCGGCCACGGGATCAATGTAGCGCGTATTAGGTGGCAGCGCGATTGAGTAGCTCGATCCGGGTGCCATCGACGCGAAGTGCCGCGCTCCCGTCGATGATGGAGGCCAACTCGTCCCCGACCAGGATCGGGTTGAACCCACTCTCGGTTTCCCCGAG
>CBDUCC010000462.1:0-3075 GCA_965365555.1 uncultured Myxococcales bacterium
GCCATTCGCTGCGGGTCGCCGACGAACGAGACCACCAACTGCGACAGCGCCGCAACGAAGCTGCCCGTCGCAAAAGGCAGACTCTCTGCCGAGGCAAGTCGGACGTCAGCCCGAGGGAGCCTTGCTCGGCAAGCGGCCACGAACCGCTCCGACAGATCGACGCCCGCAACCTTGTCAGCGCCGACGCGTGCCCCGAGCTCGAGCGTGAGGGCGCCGGGCCCGCAGCCCACGTCGAGTGTCGGTCCGGCCTCGACCTCCGCGAAGTCAGCGAAACGGGGTGCGAGCTCGCGCGATTACCGACCGATGAACGCGTCGTAGCCGTCGGGAGCAACTTCGAATCCCATCAAGCGCACTGAGCACCGAACGCGGTCCAGGTCAAGCATCCGCCCCAGCTTCGATCGCAAGGACTAGACGGTCGAACCCCAGTGCCTTCGCGTGCGCCCCAACCCAAACCTGGTTGGTGACCAAATAATGACCAGAGCCCAGGGCAATCAAGGGGATTCCAGGGTATTGCAGGGTACTCGAGTAGGAGCGCGAGAGACGTGATTCACAAGACGATACGCGGGAAAACCGAGTGCCCGCGTAGGGTTAGCGTATCGCTGACAATAGGGTTCGATTCCCACCGCCTCCACTACTTGAGACAAGTGATTGCGGCTAAGGTCCGCATGTGAGCGCGAACGTCGATCATCGTGATGAATTGAAGCTCTGGCTTCGCAACCGCTTGACCGAAGGAGAGCGCCCTCGACAAGAGTGGCGGGCGCTCTTGGAAGCCACTTGGGAAGAGCTGCTGGCTACGCCGGCGCTCGATCTCGTTGACGCCAACGCAACGAACGAGCTCGCCGAGCAATTGGTGGATTCCGGGCTCGTCTCCGAGATGTCGAAACCCATCGTGGCCGGAGTGGCGGGAGTGGTCATTGCAGAGCTGCGGGAGGATGGGGAGCCGATCGGCCGCTTTCTGCCCGTCGAGGCCAAGGAGAAGCTGCGCGAGGCCATGCCGAGACCGGGGCTCGTCCACCCGGACTGGGTGCGCGCCATGTTTTGCGGAGAAGCCGCCGAGGCGGTGCTCAACGATGCGCTCTATCGTGCGCTGTAAGACTTCTCGACGCTCATGCCGCGCCTGCTGGTGAAGGCTTCCCCCGTTGGCCGACTTGGCGTACTGGGGAGCGCTGGCGCGTTCGCCGAGAAACTGGTCGATGAGCTCGAGAGGCGTATCGAGCCCGAAATCAAGTCCTTCCTGGCCGAAAGCACCGAGCGCGTACTCGAACGCGCAGCTGAGTTCACCATCTCCAAGATCGACGACCCTGCCTCGATCGAGTTTCGCGCCGCCTTGGTCGAATTCATTCTGTCGAAGTCGCCCGCTTTTTTCATGGAAGCGGCGGATGACGAGCTGATCGACGAGCGCGACCGTTTGAGCACATAGCGGCGTGACCATGACGGTTGGGCTAGGCTCAATCGATGGTTGACGTTGCCGATCAAGACGGACCATGATGCGCCGAATCGAGCACCCATGGCCGAACTTCACCAGCTAGAACCCGTATCACTCGACTTCTTCGACAGCGCGCCCCTTCGGGTGCAGTGCACCCTCGAAGCGAGGTGCACTCCCGAGGTGCTCTTCGAAACCCTACGCGGCGACACCGTCTGGACGGAGTGGGCCGGCGTCATTCAGAACGTGGAATGGACGTCCGCCGAGCCATACGCGAAGAACGCGACGCGCGACGTGACACTCACGGGCAACATGCTCGTCCGCGAGCTCTTCTTCCACTGGGACGAAAACGAGCGCATCGCGTTCTACGTGACCGAGTCCACGATCCCGGGTCTCACGAAGTTCGCCGAGGACTACCGCGTCGAGCGAATCGGTCCCAACGAGACGCGTCTGGTTTGGACCGTCGCCATCGAGAACACGGGCTTCATGCGCTACCTCAACCCGGTTACCAAGCGAATCATGAAGCCGATTTTCGACGGGTGGTTGCGGAAGTACAAGAAGCTCCTCGAAGCCCGAGCGGAATCGCGCACGGAGCCGACCATCTCAGAAGCCGCGGCTACACGCTGAGCGAGCCGAGCCCGCTCAGCGAGCTCACCAAGGCCCGCAACTGAAACCATGACACGCCTCTTGCCAGCATTGCTCGTCGCGCTGTTGATCGCCGGCACCGCAGACCGAGCCACGTCTCAAGGCGGCACGCCAAGCGCCGCGGAGATCTTCGCGCGCTCCCTCAAGGCGATCCACGCGGTCGACAGCTATCAGGGGCGGCTCGTGATGCGGGAGCTGATCGGCGACGAGCTCGAGACCTCAAAGATCCACTTCAAATTCAAGCGGCCGTTCAAGGTGTACATGAAGTACATCACGCCGTCTGAAGGCCAAGAGGTCCTCTTCGTTCGAGGTCAGAACGACAACGAGATCCTTGCGCACAAGGGCTCCTTCCCGGACATCACCGTCAGTCTCGACCCCTATGGTCGCATGGCAATGAAGGGGAGCCACCAACCGATCCTGACGTTTGGTTTGCAGAAGCAGATCGAGATCATGGGGCACATCTATCGAAAGGCCGTGGCTACCGGTGAAGTTACCTACACGGTCAAAGATGCCGGCGTGTTCATGGGGGAGCCGGTTTGGGAGATCGATGCACGTCTGCCGAGCACGGGCACGACGGTCAAGGTGCTCGAGAACGAAGACCTCTGGAAGCTCGCCACGCGCGTGGGCCAGACGATGTACGTGATCCTCCACTACAACGGCATCCGGTCGCCCGACTCGATCAACGAGGGAGACGAGATCTTCGTACCCGATCACTACGGCAGCCGAGTCCGATACCTCATCGCCAAGAAGTCGCTCATGCCCCTCCAAGAAACGTCCTGGGACCATGCGGGGCGGTTGTACGAGTCGTACGAGTACCCGGAGATCATTCTGGATGCCGGGCTCACAGACACGGACTTCGACCGCGACAACCCAGCCTACGGCTTCTAGCTCGCGCGGTGCGCACCCGCGCCACCGCCCATTCATCGCGAAGCGAACGCCCGAACCCCAGCCATCCTTGAAACCCGCGCTCTTCACGCGTACCGTGCGGCCGATGCAACGAAGGAATC
>CBDUCC010000463.1:0-3074 GCA_965365555.1 uncultured Myxococcales bacterium
CCCGAGCTTCAGGCCTACCGGCCATCCCCTTGCGATGACCCCGGCGACGAGCAGCTGAATCCATGCGATCGCGGGAGAGTAGTCGATGTGACCCCAAGCTTGCCAGGACGGAGCCGCGTCCCGATAATCGAGCCATGCCGAGAAAAATCCTTCCCTGGCGCCGAGGCGCCATCCTTCTCATCGGTGTCGCCATCTTCGCCGGCTGCACCTCCAAACCCGCCGAGAAGGAGGCGCCCCCCGAGCCCGAGCCGGCGACGAAGGCCGAGCTGCCTCCCGCACCGGCGGAGTTCCCCACACTGCAGATTCCGGCCGATAACCCGCAGACCCCGGATAAGATCGCCCTGGGCCACCAGCTCTTTTTCGATGCACGGCTGAGCGTGGACGGCTCGCGGTCATGCTACTCCTGCCATCAGAACGAGCACGGCAACGGAGGCGAGACGCCCCTCGCCGTTGGCGCGAACGAAAAGCAGCTGACGCGCCACAGCCCGGTCATCTGGAACACGGCGTACTTTCAGGCGTTCTACTGGGACGGCCGCGCGGGCAGTCTCGAGGCGCAGGCCAAGGGCGCCTGGGGAGGCGGCAACATGGGTGTTGGCGCCGAGAACCTCGCGAAGAAAGCCGCGGAGATCGCCCGGATCAAGGGCTATCGAAAGCAGTTCAAGAAAGTGTTCCCCGAGCAGGGGGTGACACCGGACACGATCGCCATGGCCATCTCGGCCTACGAGCGCACGCTCATCTGCGACGACACGGCGTACGACCGCTTCGCCAAGGGCGACGAGAGCGCTCTCAATGACGAGCAGAAGCTCGGATGGAGCGTGTTCATGGGCAAGGGGCAGTGCGCCGTCTGCCATGCGCCGCCGCTCTTTTCGAGCGCGATGGGCGTTCCGGGCGGGCTCTACTACAACGTCGGCATTGGCACCGACAAGCCGGAGGCGGAGGTCGATGTCGGACGGATGAAGGTGAGCGGAAACGAGAACGACTGGGCAGCGTTCAAGGTCCCCTCGCTCCGCAACGCTTCGAAGAGCGCTCCGTACTTCCACGACGGCTCGGTGGCGACGCTTGCCGAAGCCGTGAAGCTCATGGCGACCGGCGGCATCGACAACAAGAACAAGAGCGCGCTAGTGGCGGATCGGGGCCTTGCGCCGAAAGAGCTCAACGCCCTCATCGCCTTCGTGCAGGCGCTCGACTGTGGTGGCACGCTCGACCCACCGGAGCTTCCGAAGTAGCAAGCCGTTCCGTACGGTTTCACGCTCGCCAGGGTTCCGCTCGACCTCTCAGAAGGGTGAGGGCGCGCAGCCCGATCCTCCGCTCCACGCGCAGAGGCTCATTCCGCCAGGCGTCGTTGCTGTGATTTCCCAGTAGGTGAAATCCTCCGTCGGAGGCAGTGGCGCGGTCACGATGAGATTCGTCACGTTGAGCTCCGCTGCGTAGCCGCCGGTCGTCGTGATAGGCCCCCTCATCATGCTGCCGTCAACGTAGTCCGGCCCCGATTCGACGAAGCCGCTGAGCATGCCGGTGACCGCGACCCCACTCATCCGACAGCCGTCGAGGCTGAGGGCGCCGCCGCCGCCAAACCCACCGTCGCTCCACACGGCCGATCCGCCCTCGGGGCAGTCTGTGGCTCCATCTTGCTTCTGGGCCAACGTATCCGAGCTCGGCGCAACATCGGCGAGCACTTGCGCGAAATCGAGGGCGATGACCTGCATCATCCCGCGCAGGGCCTCGTTGCTGTCGATGGTGCCCCCGCCATCGCTGCTTCCGCAAGCCGCAACCAGGCTGAGGACCCCAAGCACCCATAGAACTTGAAGTAACCGAGACATCGACTCCCTTCCTTTCCGCGGGTCTTGGATCCCGCGCTCCTAGCCGGAGCAAGCGTGTGCCAACGCCCAACTATCGGAAAACTCGAAAGGTTCGACGATGGCGACGCGCACTCCGTGCGTATATGGATATCACTGGCACCAAGAACACCTCGTGCAGCAACCGGGGCTCGCGGACCAAGTCACGTCGTCCGGGCAGTTCATCGTGGTGCTGGCGACGCCGCCCACGGTGTCGCTGCTCGTGAACTCGCCCCTAAATCGGATCGTGACGTCACCCCGGGTCTGCTCGATCTCGAACTTGTTGTCCACGATCGGAACCTCCTGAGGCTCCTCTCCCTCCATCGGATAGCCGAACCCGCAGATGTCCCCGTCCGGGTTCGCGGCGATTTGGAACGCATACGGGAACATCGGGTTCTCCGTCTGGTTGCAGCTTGGATCCGCCACCAACTTGGTGCCGTCTTCGTTGACGAAGAGACAGACCGCGGTGCGGAGCACCCAGTAGGACCAATGGCCCGGGGTGATGGCAAATGCGCCAGAACCGCCGGTCCCGCCGTCGCCACCGACACCGGCCATGCCGCCCATGCCAGCAGTCCCGCCGTCCCCGCCGGTGCCAGCCTCAACAGCAGCCCCGCCGTCGCCACCAACGCCGCCGTCGCCGCAACCCGAGACGACCAACGCGAAGGCCAGAACCCAACCCATGAAGAAACGCATAGCAACCTCCCTGTATCGAGAACGTGGGGTCGCCGAGCTGCGCAGGGCAATACGTAATTGTTTCCTCGCGCCCCGATTCTACACGCATGTTTTGCGCCCACGCGAGCGCGGCGGATCCGAGGGCGAAGCGCTAGGGCTGCACCTCGAACGCGCCGACGTCGCACATGAAATCGCGAGGTTCGCCGCGCTGGTCGGTTGTCAGCGCTTCGCCATCGGCATCGACGCACTCCTCTGCGGGGATCCGGTCGATGGCGACGCTGCCTGCACCAAGTGCGCGCGTCTCGCTCGGTCCCCCATTGTCCAGCAGTGGTCCGAGCTTCAGGTCGTCGGCGCTGACGTTGACTAGGTCGCCTTCGTTCGTGTCCAAGCCGCAGGTGTCGCCTGGGCTTTCGATGTTGTGGCCGATCGTCGTGATTTCGCCCCCGCAGTCGCCATCGATCAGGCTGTTACGCATCGTCGCCGTGCCCTCGTTGCCAACGTCGGCATTCCCTTCGGCGCCTCCCGACACGGTGCTGTTGGCGATCGCGAGCGTCCCTTCATTGAAGA
>CBDUCC010000464.1:0-3070 GCA_965365555.1 uncultured Myxococcales bacterium
GCGCTTGCCCGGCCCACACGAGTCCCTTCGCAGACCGCGTCATCTCGGACGACGCTCGCCTCGACGTCTGCGGACGAGATTACCGTGGATCAGCCTGGAGTGATCGAGGTGAGCGCGGAGGCGCTCGCGCAAGCCTTCGGTACGGGGCCTGCGGACGTACGGCGCCGCATCTCGATCGGAGAGTTTTCCCTCGATCTCGAGGGAGAGCCCGTGGCCTGGCACTCGGTCCGCGAGGGCAGCGCGCTGCGGTTCCTCGTGCGCGATGTCGTCACGCCCTTCGCCGTCGAGCGCCGCTTCTTGCTTTCCGCCGAGGAGGGCCTTCCGATGGCCGAAGAGACGCTCATTTCGCGCGCATCTTCTGAACCGCACCCGTTCCTGGCGACACGACATCTCGAAGAAGACACGTTCGCGGGAACGGCCGCCGTCCCCGATCCGCGCCAGGACCTCTTCTTCTGGCACGCGCTCGGCCCCACGGACGCGGCAACGATTTCGGTCGATCTCCCCGGCATCGTTCCGTCGGAGGCACGCGTCCTGCGCGTCACCATCCACGCCGCAACGCTGCACCCCGACCAGCCACACCGGCTCGAGCTCAGCTGGAACGGCGTGAGTCTGGGCACGTTCGATCGCTATGGCCGTGGGCGTCACCGAGTCGATGTCCCACTTGTCGGTCTCGTGTCGGGCGCCGAGAACGAGCTGGTGATCAGGCAGAAACAGGCGGGCTCGTCGCCTCCTGTCTTCTACGTGGACTCCGTCGAAGTCGACTATCTACGACTCGCAGAGGTCGACGACGACCGGTTCGTCTTCAGAGCGGCCGAGGACGGTCTGGCGTCGCTCACGAACCTCGGTCCCGAGGCACGCTACCTCTACGATGTCAGCGAACCGAGCGCTCCGGTCTTCCACGGCGCGGTCGCCCCAGACCTGTCCGGCGGATTCGCCTTCGAAACGGACGGTCTGGATCGCCGCTTCCTGCTCGTCGCTCGCAGCGGAATCGGCGAGGCCGTCGAGATCCGACCGCACCTCGTGCCGACGCTTCGATCGACCGAAAACGAGACCGACTACCTGATCATCGCTGCGTCTCATTTGGTGGAAGGGGCCGAACGAATCGCGGACTATCGTCGTGCCGACGGGTACCGCGTGATGGTGGTCGACGTGGACGAGGTGTTCTGGGCGTTCGCCGGCGGGGCACCGGACCCCAAAGCGCTCCAGGAGCTGCTCGCCTACGCATGGAGCTCCTGGGCTTCCGCCCCTCGGTTCGTCTTGCTGGTCGGCAAGGGCAGCCACGACTACCGGGACATCATGGGCCTCGGGGGAAACTGGGTCCCACCCATGCTTGCCGCGACCGAGGACGGCCTCCTTCCAGCCGATGGCCGCCTCGGGGACGTCCAAGGCGAGGATGGCATTCCCGAGATCGCGGTCGGCCGGCTTCCCCTGACGAACGCCGACCAAATCGATCAAATCCTCGAGTGGGTTCGAGATTTCGAGCAGGGCCAGCAGGACGAGCCCTGGGCGTCGAGCCTCTTCGTTTCCGACGATGGGAACGGCGGGGCGTTTTCCGCCGCCGCAGAGCTGCTTTCGATGGCCGCAGCGCCGGGCGAGCAGCACCGAATCGACCTCAGTCAGGAGAGCCTCGTCGCGGCCAAGGGTCGGCTACTGACGCTTTGGTCCCAGCCGACGAGCCTGGTCGCGTACGTCGGCCATGGAGGGCTCGACCGCCTCGCCGATGAGGGCCTGCTGACCTCGGACGACCTCGAGCCCCTGTCCGGGCAGCCGTCTCGACCCATCTTCGTGGGCTGGTCCTGCAACCTGGCGCGCTTCGACATTCCGGGGTTCTTCCCCGTGGGGGAGCGTTTGGTGACGGACGGTGCCAGCGTGGCGGTGCTGAGCGCGACGGGCTGGTCGAACCATGCCGCGACCGACCGGATGCGGATTCGATTTCACGAGGCGCTCGCCGAGGTGGAGACGCTGGGCGCGGCACTGCTCGAAGCTCACCGGGCCTCGGCCGATGCTCCGAGAGCGATTCATGATGTCCAAGCTCTTCTCGGCGATCCGGCGCTGCGTCTTCGACCGACCGAAGCCGGCCCGGGACCTCTTCCCGAGCCCGGTCCCGAGCTCGATGACCCGACGGGTCCGTTCCAGGACGGCGTTGCGGGCAACGGCGGAACGGGCTGCGGAGTCGCCCGACAGGAGACAGGCGGGAGTCCGGCGTCGTTCGGCGCGCTCTTGCTGCTCCTCGTCGCCATTGGGCGCCGTCGCCGCGTTCATTGACACCCCAGGAGGGTGATACTAAGCACGATTGGACTGGTCGGCCGCGGCCCGTCGCGAGGTCTGACTCTTCATGTTCTCCGCCTACCTGCCCGTCTTCTTGATGCTCGGGGTCGCAGCCCTGGTCGCCTTGGCCGTGTTCGGCCTCACCTCGGCACTCGGCCCGAAGAACATGACGGCCGAAAAGGCGATTCCATACGAATCCGGTTCCGAGACGACCGGCGCGCGCCACATCCGGCTCAGCATCAAATTCTACCTCACTGCCATCCTCTTCGTCGTCTTCGACATCGAGGCCGTCTTTCTCTACCCGTGGGCGAGCCTCTTTCAGGACCTCGGCTGGATTGGCTTCATCGAGATGATGCTGTTTCTCGTCGTCCTCGGCGTGACGCTCGTCTACGCATGGAGAAAGGGTGCGCTCGAATGGGAGAGCTAAAGGTCCTCGGCGGAGGCGGCGAGGTCGCCGTCACGACCCGGTTCAGCGACTTGCTCCAATGGGCACGCAAATGGTCGCTCTTTCAGTATCCCTTCGTCACCGCCTGTTGCGGTATGGAGTTCATGGCCACCGCGGCGCCCCGATACGACATCGCCCGCTTCGGCGCTGAGGCCCCGCGGTTCAGCCCGAGACAGTCGGACGTGCTCTGGGTGGTGGGCACAATCAGTCAGCGGCAGGGCCCGGTCGTCCGCCGGATCTGGGAGCAGATGGCGGACCCCAAGTGGGTCGTCGCCTTCGGAACCTGCGCCTCCTGCGGCGGGTTCTACGACAACTACACGACGATTCCAGGCGTCGACAAAGTCATCCCGGTCGACG
>CBDUCC010000465.1:0-3069 GCA_965365555.1 uncultured Myxococcales bacterium
GAGCAGAAGCGTTCATGGTCGAGACCGTACAGTGCAAACCAATCGAAGTTCACGTCGGTGAACGTGGACTCGAGCGTGCGGTCAAGCATTTGAAGCGCAAGATGGCCACGGAGGGCATCCTCCGAGAGCTCAAGCGGCGCCGTCCCTACATAAAGCCATAGATCAAGACGCGACCGCCAGCAGCCGAAGCGGCCCGCCGTCGACGCAAGCGCGTCCGGCAGATCGCCGAGCGGCCCTACTGAGGGAGCGACGCCGCCGCGGTCACCTGGGACGCGGCTCGAGCCGTCGACCGGGGCTCCATTCGAAGCGGCGTCCGGTCTGAGCCTCCAAAAAGCGCGCGAGTCGGTGGAAGTCGCTCCCCGATTCGATGAAGCGCACCTCGGTTTGGAGGGTTTCACGATTGATCAGCGCGGCGAACTCGACGTAGTGGAGTTCCAGCTGGCCGCGAACGCTCACCATGTATCCGTCCAGGCCTTCTTCGACGAGGGCGCGGTAGGCGCCAATGCCGAGCTGGCTGCCGAGCATGACGTCGAAGGCATGGGGTGGTGCGCAGCGCGACTCGTACCCGAGCTGGATGTGGCGAACCTTCTTTCGCCTTCCGGTTCGTTCCTCGTAGCGCGTCTCGACGCGGTCGCAGACGACCTTGGCTAGATCGAAGGAGCTGAGCTGGATGTGGCCATGCTCGTCCCTCGGCATCCCCTCGAGCGAGTTCACCGGCAAGAGCTCCGCGAGCCCCTCCGCCAAGACGATCGTCCCGTAGTGCTGGTCTCTTCGCTCTCGCTCGAGAATCAGATCCACGATGCGATCGACCATCGCAGTGACGCAAAGGCGTCGATCGACCGTTTGCTCTCCGGTGATGGGGTCGACCCGCGTCTCGTCGATCGCGAGATCGCCGCGCACGTCCTCCGTGGACAGAACCATGCTGGCCTCACCGGCGATCGCAACTCCATAGGAGAGCCAGCCGGCCTTGCGGCCCATCGTCTCGACGACGAAGTAGCTGCTGGTGGCGATGCAATCGGCGCGAAGGTTGAGTAGCTCCTTGGCCATCACGTCGACGGCTGTGAAGAACCCGAAGGTGAAGTCGATCCCGCGATAGTCGTTGTCGATGGTCTTCGGAAGGTGGACGACTCGGATGCGCTCTTGCTCGGCGACGTGGTGCCGCTGGTACTCGTAGAAGAAGTTGGCTGTCTTGAGCGTGTCATCGCCGCCGATGGAGATCAGCGCATCCACTTCGAGGTCGGCGAGGGCGTGATGAATCTTGGCGAGTTTGGCCGTCTTTTCAGGGTTGAGGAGATCGGATGGGGACTCGATCTCCGCACCGGGGTTGACCCGGGCGGTGCCGATGATGATGCCGCGGCTGTTCCGAATCCCTCGAATGTCGGCGGCAAGAAGCTGGCGGTAGTGCTCGGACTCGAGCATCGGGTTCTGTTGGGGGTCGTACTGCTGCAGGTTTGTATAGCCGTGAAAGATTCCGAGCACTTCGATGCCCGCCTCGAGGAACGACGTGGTCACCGCAGCGATGACGGCGTTGGCCGCCGGAGCAGGACCACCCGAGAACACGACTGCGACGCGGCGAATGGGCTTCACGTCCGGGACTCTAGGCCCCCCGACGCCGGATTGCCATCCGCGCCGACAGGCGCTCTACTCGGGGCCCGAGCAGCATGCCGATCGATCCCGACAGCGTGGGCTACGAAACCCCGCCCATTCCGTTCGCATACGACTGGCGCGACACGGTCAAGTACGCGCTCAGCGTAGGTGCGTCGCCGGAGACGGAGCTCGACTACCTCTACGAGGGCCGAGGACCCAAGGTGCTGCCGACCTTCTGCACGATTCCGACCTTTGCCGCGTTCGACGCCTTGGTCGACCGCATCGGCTGCGATCGGAGCGGCATGGTGCATCGCAGTCAGGACGCGCGACTCTACAAGACGATACCGCCCCGCGGAACGTTGATGGTCACCGGCCGCGTGGAGGGTGTCTACGATCTCAAGCGCATGGCCACGGCGCTGTTCATCGTCCACGCCCACGACGAGTCGGGCGAGCGGATCTTCCGCGGCGAGGTCGGTCTGGTTCTCCTCAAAGACGGTGGCTTCGGAGGTCCGCGTCCGCCTCGCAACGAGCGCGTGGTGGCGCCGGAGCGACCCCCTGACTTCGAGACTCGAGAGCTCGTGCCCGACACGCAGGCGCTCCTCTACCGGCTCAACGGCGACTACAACCCGCTGCACGCGGACCCGGATTTCGCGTCGAAGGTAGGGTTCGAGCGTCCGATTCTGCACGGTCTTTGCACCTTCGGATACGTGGGCCGCGCGGCCCTGCAGCAGTGCTTCGACGGAGACTCCGATCGATTCAGAGGCCTGCGCGCCCAGTTCAGCAGCCCCGTTTTTCCGGGGGATACGCTGATCGTGCGGGGATGGAACGCGGAAGACCGAGTCATCCTCTCGGCGGTGGCCGCCGCGCGTCCGGACGAGCCCTGCATCACGCAGGCTTTCGCGATCTCCGGCTGACCCCGGGAGCAACGTTCGCTTGCCGAGCGACGTTTCCGCACACAGGTTTCGTCGGTGATGCGCCTTTCGAGGTCATGGCTGCTTGCCGCGTCCATCCTATGGGCGCTCGGCTGCACGGACGAGTCCCCGACCACCGTCGAGGCGCCAGCTCCGCCGGTGCACGCTGTCACGCTGCAACCGGAGCCCGTGACCCCGATGTCGTTCGCCACCGCCGAGCTGCTCGCCAATCGTCACGCAAACCTGCGCTCCGAAACGGCGGGTAGGGTGGTGGCGGTTCTCGTCGAGCCCGGTCAGCGGGTCGAGTCCGGTGAGGTGCTTCTGCGGCTGGACGTCGGGCGACCCAGGTCCGCCGTCCAGGCTGCGAAGGCCGCGGTCGCACAGAGCCAGGCGCGGCTCAAGCAAGCCCGCCGCGAGCTCGTACGGACCGAGAAGCTGGTCGAGACAGGAGGCCTCCCCGAGCAGCGGCTCGACGATGCGGGGGACTCGGTTCAGCTCGCCATCGCCGCCAGTGATGCGGCCCGGGCCGAGGCAGAACGCGCTGAACAGGAAATAGTTTCCGGCCGCTACC
>CBDUCC010000466.1:0-3021 GCA_965365555.1 uncultured Myxococcales bacterium
AGGATGCCGAGCGAGCCGGCCGAGGTCAGGAGGCCGTGCGAGAATCGCTCGCTGTAACCCTCGACGATCAGAGCAGGACCCATCATCGATCCGATCGCGACCACGGTGGCTGGGCTCGATCCGCTAATTGCGGCGAACAGCATGCAGGCGATGACACCGCTCATCGCCATGCCGCCTGGCACCCAGCCGATGAAAGCTTGCGCGAACTCGATCAGACGCTGGCTGATGTGGCCCTTGCTCATCACCGCGCCGCTCATGATGAAGAACGGGATCGCGAGCAGCGTCGGGCTGTCGGCGAGGCTTCGGATGCCTTCGATGATGATCGTGAACTGAGTCGGGTCGCGGAAGCCGCTCCAGAGAAAGAGGCTCCCGAGCGTTGCGATGCCGATCAGGACGAAGAGGGGGGAGCCGACCAGCGCGGCAGCGATGATCGCGGAGGCGAGGAGGCCACCCTTCCCGAGGAAGGGGAGGAACAAGACCACGCCCACGAGGATGAGGAAGGGAAGCTTCCGTTCTTGTGTCGCTTCGCTCATCCCTCGGCTCCCTTCTTCGAGGCCTGGCTAGCGGCCACCACCGCTTCTTCTTCGGGAGCGGCGCCGTAGGAACCGCCGAGCATGGAGCTGACCGCCGCCGCGATGTACCGGATCATCGTCATGGCGAAGGCTGCAGGCACTGCGATGGTGGCGACCCAGTCCGGGATGTTCGTCTGCTCGAATCGACCTTCGAGCTGAAGCGCTTCACTCGCATATTCGTATCCGAGCAGCGCCAGGAAGAAGCAGAACGCCGCCGTGACCAGATACCCGATCGCGTCGGTGTAGCGAGACATGGATGGAGGCACGACGCGCTTCAGGGCGCCGACCTGGATGTGTTTGCCCTCGTGTGCGCAAACGCTGGCGCCGAGAAAGCCCACCCAGAGCAGCATGATCAGCGAGAGTTCTTTCGACCAGCTGTATCCGTCGGGGAAGTAGTTGATCGTCACGTAAGCGAACAAGGCCGTGACGACGATGAATGCAAGGAGCCGGCCACCGAGACCGGGCTTCCGATTCTTCAGCTGCCCGAAGAGCCATAGCCCGGCGCAGAGCGCGTACAGAAGCGCGTAGAACCAACGTGACTCGACATTCGGCCGCGTCATGATCCAACCGAGAAGACCGAGGCCGGCGCATGCGAAGATCGTCTCGACGATGGGTTTGAGCTTCGACCGCTGTCCAGGATCAGCGGCGTGCTGCTCCGCCGTCCAGAATGCAAAGTAGACGAGACCGATCCCGACGATGCCGGTTGCAATCGGGCCGGCGGTCGTCAGCATCTCCATCGCCTCGGGACTCTCGATTCCGAAGATCCGGGCCACGAGCTCGGCGACCTTGCTGTCCGGAGCTGCGAGCCGTCGGTACATCACATCGAGAAAGACCATCACGGCCGATACACCGAGGAACGTCCAAAGCACGCCCATCTCGACACTGAAGATCCAGTCGTCGATCCGTCGCAGGATTCCGAAAGGCCCTTGATAGGGGTTCTCTTCGCCCGGTTTTGCCATAGCGCCGGACGGTAACCCTGGAACACGATGGCAATCAAGGCTTCTTGCGGTAGGGTCGCAAAAGAGCACATGCGTACAGTCATCCACTTCGACATGGACGCCTTTTTCGCCTCGGTGGAGCAGCTCGATGACCCGGCTCTGCGGGGCAAACCTGTGGTGGTGGGCGCCCGATCCCGTCGCGGGGTCGTGACCGCGGCCTCCTACGAGGCGCGTCCGAGCGGTGTTCGCTCGGCGATGTCGATGGTCGAGGCGCTGCGCCGGTGCCCCCAAGCGATCGTCGTTCCGCCCCGGCGGGCTCGCTATCTCGAGCTCAGTCGCTCGGTTTTCGAGGTGTTTCGACGGTACACGCCACTGGTCGAGGGCCTTTCGGTCGACGAGGCCTTCCTCGACGTCAGCGCGAGCCGGTCCCTCTTCGGGGACGGACCGACCATCGCCCAGGCGATCAAAGACGACATCTCGACCGAAATTGGGCTGAGCGGCTCCGCCGGGGTGGCGCCCAACAAGTTCGTGGCCAAGATCGCCAGCGATCTCGACAAGCCGAACGGACTGACCGTCGTCCCGCATGGAACGGCGGAGGCGTTCCTCGCACCATTGCCGCTCGAGCGAATGTGGCGGGTCGGTCCGAAGGCTCGGGCTCGCCTCCACGACGCGGGGCTTCGGACGATTGGCCCCCTTGCACGCCTCGATCTCGAGACGATCGAGCAGCTCCTCGGTCGCTGGGGGCCGACCGCGCGTGAGCTTGCGCGCGGGCATGACGAGCGTCCGGTCGTCGTCGGTGCGCCGCCGAAGAGTCTTGGAACCGAGTCGACCTTCGAGGTCGATCTGCTCAGACGTGACGACCTGCTCAAGCCGATCCTCCGCCAGTCGATGCAGGTTGCCGATCGCTTGGTCGACAAGGGGTTGTTCGCTCAGGTGATCACCCTGAAAATCAAATACGGTGACCATCGAATACGAACTCGCCAGACGCGGCTCCCACGACCGGCCGCGGACACCGACACGATCTTTGCTGCCGCCGCGGAGCTGCTAGGACGCTTCGATGATCTGCACGCCGGCGTGCGCCTCACCGGCGTGTCGGCCTCGGTCTTCTCGCGCGATCGCGATCAAGAGCTCTTCCCCGATTTTGAGCGCGCCCGTCGCGAGCGCCTCGCGTCGACCACCAGGGCTCTTCGGGAGCGCTACGGCGCAGCAGGGTTGACACGCGCTTCGCTTCTCTCAGGCTCGCCGGAAAGATTGCACAATCAGGATATCGGTCGGAGAAACCGAGAGTCGCGTTGACACGTTCCATGACGCCACTTAAGGTCGCCCTGTTGCGTGGCACACGCAATGCTCCAGGGAGCCTGACCGGATGAGCGCGAGACACACTAAGTTCATCTTCGTCACAGGGGGTGTTGTCAGCTCCATCGGAAAAGGCCTCGCGGCTGCGTCGATGGGCGCACTCCTCGAAGCACGAGGATTGCGGGTTACGAACATCAAGCTCGACCCGTACATCA
>CBDUCC010000467.1:0-3020 GCA_965365555.1 uncultured Myxococcales bacterium
GAGCCACTGCAGGTTCTCACCGCTTCGGTTGCAGAAGTCGCGCAGGGTCTCCTCGGAAACGACTCCCTTCACCTCGAGCGAGAGGTAGCGGAACATCTCGTCGGCGTCGTCCTCGATGCCGGCTTCGCGCTGGATGTGCGTGCCGCCACCGGCATAGAATACGCCTCCACTAATCGCGGTCGCGCCGCCGCCGTGAAAGCGGTCGAGCACCAAGACCTTGGAGCCCGCAGCATGCGCTTCGAGCGCTGCGCAGGCTCCGGCTCCGCCGAAACCGACGACGATGACGTCAGCTTCCTGATCCCAGGCGTCTCGGTTCGACTTCGTGAGCACCAGGGGCGCCTCGGCCGGCTTCGGCGCGGTCGGTTTCTTCCCTTTGGGCATAGAGAAGAAATAGAACATGTTTCACTTGGGCTGTCGAGGCGATTCCGGGACGCTCGAGGACGCTGTTTTGGCTTCGCTATCCGCGAGCCCGTTGCGGCAACGAAGATCCCATGCGTCGAGGTGGGCGCCGCCCGTGCTGCAGCCCCGAACGCAGCGAGACCAGAAGGCCCGAGCCTGCTCCCAGATCAGGTTTTGCTGTCCGGTCCAGTCGGCCTCGTGACCTTCGGCCTCGGCGATGCGCGAGGCCTCGGTGAGCGCCTCGGCAATCTGCGTGTAGACGAGCGCAATTCGCCCGTTCGCCACCGCATAGATGTCGGGCGGGCCGACGCGAAGCGCCTTCAGCAGATGAAGCGACTGCTCCACCGCGACCGTCTGCTCTTCGAGCCAAGGCGCGAAGCTATCGAGCGCGCCGTTCCAGGGCGAGGCGAGCGCGGCATCGGTCAGCTCGCGCAATCGCTGATAGGCGGCGCTCGACGCTCCGAATGGATCCTGCGGGACCGCATCGGGTGCGAGCTGACTCGCGCTTGGCGAGATGACCACTGCATCCTGTTTCGTTCGACCACAGCCGAGCGCGATGCACAGGAGCAGGGCGGTGGTAGTGGTTCGGATCACGATGGTAGGATGTGGGGCAATGCGCGAGCGATTTTCGTTGCCAATCCCCAACGGCTGGTTCCAGCTCGCCTACGCCGACGAGCTCGCGCGCCCGAGCGTGCTTCCGCTTCGCTATTTTGGCAAGGACTTGCTGCTCTCGCGCTCCGAGGGCGGCGCGCTGGAGCTCGTCGAGCGCGCAAAGGGCAAGAGGCTGCCCTGTATCGAGCGCAACCGCATCGTCTGGGGCTGGCACCACGGCGCTCTACGAGAGCCGTCCTGGGAGCTTCCCGAGGTCTCGGAGGCGAGCAGCGAGGAGTGGACTCCCTTCGAACGCCATCGCTGGACCGTTCGCACGCACAATCAGGAGATCGGTGAGAACGCGGTCGACCGGGCCCACTTTCGCTACGTGCACGGAACGGCCGAGGTGCCCGATTCGGAGCTACAGCTTGACGGCCATGTGCGGCGCGCGGTCCAGCATGTCCGGATGCGCACGCCACGCGGTGAAGTGCGAGGCCAGATCCACGTCGAGGCGCATGGCATGGGATGCACGATCACCCGGTTCACCGGCATCTGCGAGACCGTCCTTCTGCTCTCGCACACCCCGATTGATGGCGGTACCGTGGACTCGCGGTTCTCGTTCACTCAGAAGAAGAAAGACGCGGGGAGCGGCGTTGCCGCAGCCGTCGTGCGCGAGGTGGTCCGGCAGATGAATCAGGACATCCCGATCTGGGAGCACAAGAAGTATCTCGAGCGACCGATGCTCTGCGATGGGGACGGACCGATTCCCGAGTACCGGAACTGGGCAAAGCAGTTCTACTGCTGAGCAGGGACCGAGCCCTCGAGGAACCGCAGGTAGCGCATCGCTGGTTCGCCAGAAAAGAGTACCTCGTTGTGCTCGATGTTCGGCACCTCGATGTACTCCTGCGTGTGGAACAGGCGCGCGAGCTCCTTGCCGTGGCGCACGTCGATGAGCGAGTCCCCGCCTCCGTGCGCGACCAACACGGGAGACGTCACCTCGCCCGTCAGCTCTCGCGTCATGAACCGGTGCTCGAGGAGACGGCCGACGGGCAGAAACCGGTAGTGCTCTTTTGCGAGATCCACGAGTGAGGTGAAGGTGGACTCCAACACGAGGGCGCCGGGCCTCTTCCTCGCGGCGAGCTGTGCGGCCACTCCGCCGCCGAGACTTCGACCGTGGATCACGACGCGGCCTGGTTCGGTCCCGAGCTCCCTGGTCACGTAGCGCCAGGCCGTCTGGGCGTCTTCGAGCACGCCTTTCTCGGTCGGCGTGCCTGTGCTGCCCGGGTACCCTCGGTAGTGAATCTCGACGAAGTCCCAGCCCTCGCTCACCAACAGGTTCTGGAGCTCGATCTGTCCGAGCACCGAGGATGCGTTGCCATGGAAGTACAGGACGACGCGCCGAGGTCCGGTTTGCACCGCGCTTCGGTGCCAGCCGTAAAGCGTCTCGCCGTCGTCGGTCGGCAACTGAAGCTCGGCCGCACCGACCTGGGCGGCGGTCCGCGTGAGCAGGTCGGCGGAGACGCCCTCGGGCCCCGGGAAGATCATCTGTCGTTGAAATTGCGCGAACAAACCCATCGAAAGCCATCCAGTGACGAACGCTGCCACCAACCCTAGGGCGATCCGCTGCCCCACGACCGAATCTCACCAGATATTTTGGGCGTCGTCACGCCGCATGAATTACCATGCCGGGCGATGCGTGAAATCGTGAAAGCTACGGCAGTCTTGGCGGCCCTCAGTGTTGCCGGCTGTGGGGGGTCGAAGACCGGTGAACCGACGGCGAAGGGCAAGATGAGCGCCGTGGAGGCGATGGGGATCACGCCGCCGGACGCGCCCTGGGAACAAATGAGCTTCGCGGACAAGGAATTCTACATGATCGGCAAGGTGAACCCGATCATGAAGGAGGTGTTCGCGGCCCATGACGCCGAAGAGTACGGAGATTTCGACTGCGTCGATTGCCACGGTGAGGAGATGCGGGAAATCAATTTCAAGATGCCTGCGCCTTCGATGTACATCGTTCCGCCGGAGGGCAC
>CBDUCC010000468.1:0-2979 GCA_965365555.1 uncultured Myxococcales bacterium
TGGAGCAAGATGGAGGTCTTCCGGCTCTAGATAGTCCCCGAGGCCCTCGGCGGCGGTATCGAGATCTCCAGCCCGCCGGCCGGGGAGGTGGCAGAACGCCAGCTCGGCGGAACGCTCGTCGAGCTTCGCGTCAGCCGAAGCCCCGAGCGCCCTGAGACTCGAGTGCCGTGACGTATTTGGATCACCATGCCGCAGCGCCGATGCCGGAGGTCGTTCGGCGCGCGATGTCCGAATGCGCACCCAAAGCCTGGGCCAATCCGTCGAGCACGCACGCCGCAGGACGCGCCTCCCGGCAGTTGCTGGAAGACGCGCGCGACTCGATCGCCGAAGCGCTCGGCGCGCGCTCGGCGGACCTCGTACTGACCGCGGGCGGGACCGAAGCCTGTAACCTGGGAGTCCGTGCGGTAGCCTCGGATCGAAGGCGAATCGTCACGACCGCTGTGGAGCACCCGGCCGTCGGACAGAGCGTCGAGCGGTTAGAAGAGGTCGGCCTCGAGGTGTCGGTCCTCGACGTCCCGCACGGTCTGCCACCATCGGCAGACCGACTCGCTGAGCAGGTCGACGAGCAGACTGCGGTGGCCGTGCAGTGGATCAACCACGAGACTGGAACCGTATTTCCGGTCGAAGACTACGCCCGCGTCTGCGGCCAGCGCGGCGCTCGACTGTTCGTCGATGCGACTCAGGCGCTTGGGAAGCTCCCGCTACAAGTTTCGAGTCTGCAGGCCGATGCGGTGGCGGTGGCTGCTCAGAAGATCGGCGGACCGGCCGGAGCGGGCGCTTGCTGGATCCGCCGAGGACTCGAGGCCGACCCGTTGCTGCAAGGCGGTTCTCAGGAGCGCGGACGGCGGCCCGGCACGCCCGATACTCGGAGCATGGTTGGTTTTGGGGTGGCCTGCGGCCTCGTTCCCGAGCGCATCGCCGCGCAACCGGCGGTCCGACGCCGTCGTGACCGGATCGAAGCGTTCCTTCAGGACCTGGGGGCGATCCGAAACGGCGAGGGCCCACGGACGGCGACGGTCGCCAACCTCAGCTTTCCTGGGTGGGACGGCGCCCTCCTCGCGGCGGCGCTGGATCTCGAGGGCACCTGTGTGTCCACCGGTGCAGCGTGCTCCTCCGGTCTTCAGGCCCCGTCCGCCGTGCTCCTGGCGATGTATCCGGATGAGCAGTGGCGCGCTGGCTCAGCGATTCGAATCAGTCTAGGTATGGAGACCTCCGACGCGGACATCGACGCGGCAATCCGGGCCTTTCAATGTGTGCTGCCTCGCAAAGGCGCATAGAACCTCAAGCAGATTTTAACTCTTCGATCCAGAAGCTAAGTCACCGTATCGTTTTCATCTGCAAGCTACTGATTTCTATCGGTTTTTGATCACTGTAATTTCGCAGACTCAGTTTTCCATTAAGTAGAACGCACCACGTCATATTTGTTCAGTATCCCATGTCCGAGGTCAAACGAGTCTTGGTTGCGATGAGCGGCGGGGTGGATTCCTCGGTCGCCGCGGCGCTGTTGCGCGAAGCGGGATACGAGCTCGTCGGGGTCACGCTCCACCTTTGGGACGCGCAGGGGGAGCATCAGGTCGGCCGCTGCTGCGCGCCCGAAGACCGTGACGACGCAAGGCGGACCTGCGAACACCTGGGCATCCCCCATTACGTGCTCGACGAGCGCGATGCGTTCCGAACGAACGTGGTCGAGCCGTTCATCGGGGACTACCGAGCAGGACGCACTCCCATCCCCTGCGTGCACTGCAATCGGACGGTCAAGCTCAGCCATCTGGCCCAGGTGGCTCAGCGCTTCGACGCAAGCCACATCGCAACGGGCCACTACGCCCGCCTCCAACGAGCCGACGATGGACGCCTGCGGCTGCTTCGGGGCCGAGATGAGGACAAGGACCAGAGCTACTTCCTGTTCGGGCTCCCGCAGGCCACCCTCGCGCGCCTGCTGTTTCCGCTCGGCGAGCTGACGAAGTCGGAAGTCCGCGAGGCCGGTCGTCGGCTCGGCGTTCCGAACGCAGACAAGCCCGAGTCGCAGGAGCTGTGTTTCGTTCCGGACGGTCGCGTGGGCGATTTCATCGAGCGCCAGGGCATTCCGGCAAACCCCGGCTCCATCGTGGACAAGGACGGGGCGGTGCTGGGCGCCCACGATGGGATCGCAAACTTCACCCGCGGCCAACGGCGAGGCCTGGGCCTCGGCGGCGGAAGCGCACGCTACGTGCTCCGAATCGTGCCACAGAGCGACGAGGTCGTCGTGGGTGACGAGTCACAGCTCTACGAAGCAGAGTTGACCGCAGCGGATGCGCACTGGGTCGCCGAGGAGCCGCCGCAAGCATTCGAGGGCGAGGTGCGGATTCGATATCGCCATCGTGGAGCCCGGGCCGAGATCATTCCGAGCGGGAATGCCTTCCAAGTCCGATTCGCGGAGCCCCAACGCGCGATTACGCCGGGCCAGGCGGCAGTGGTATACCGAGGAGACGAGGTCATCGGTGGCGGTTTCATCAGCTAGGCTGAGCGCTTTGACCCTATCCATGCTCGCGTCTTTTGGATGCGCCAAAGGAAGCGGGGAAGGGCAGGTCAGCGGCGCCGTCTGGGCGCCCGACTGCGGACTCGAAGGCGAGCCGTACGAGCTGAACCCGAGCTTCTTCGCCATGCAGCCCAGTTTCTCCGTGGAGGTGATCGACATCGTCGTGCAGCGCGGGAGCGACCAGCGGGTGTTTAGCGATTACCTCTCGGTGTTCATTCGAGAACCGGAAGAGCTCCGCGATTCCATGCTGGGCACGGAGATCGAGCTTGGCGGTTTCGAGGCCCCAGTCGAGATGACCCTTTCCCTGAACGACACCTGTCCCGGGGTCTCACGCCTTCCGGTGGTGTATGCAGCCGTATCCGGGACCATCCGCTTTGAGCGGCTCTACGTGCCCTGGCTCGACGACAACGACACCGAGGAGACCACGGCGCTCTTCCGCAACGTGGTGTCGGTCGATCGGCAGG
>CBDUCC010000469.1:0-2974 GCA_965365555.1 uncultured Myxococcales bacterium
GG
The DNA here is from genome assembly GCA_965365555.1 of uncultured Myxococcales bacterium. GTDB lineage: Bacteria > Myxococcota_A > Polyangia > Polyangiales > Houyiibacteriaceae > SG8-38. The sequence continues at coordinate 3 of CBDUCC010000469.1, forward strand.
TGAGGGCGGCGGTCATCGTCACGATGGAGATCGTGCTGCGCTTCATGGTCATGGACGTACGAGACCGGCAGGCGAGAGCTCGAGCAGCCAGACTCGGTCGTATCTACATCGGGTATCGAACCGACCCCAAACCGGCCGCGGTGTCGCCACAACTGGTCGGCTTGTCGCTGGCAGCCGCAGTCCAGGAACGCGACGGGGCGTTCTTCGACCACCTTCTCGAACGCTTCGCAGCCAGCGAGGACGCCACTTTGCGGGGTCGGATCCTCACGGCGCTCGGAAACGCCGAAGAGCCCGGGCTTTCGTCCCGAGCCCTCGACCTCGCGCTCGACCCGAGACTTCGCCTGAACGAGATGTCGCGTGTGCTCGGGCCGCAGTTCCGAAATCCACGCACCCGGGATCGCGCTTGGTCTTGGTTGCAGGCGAACTTCGACGAGGTCACTGCACGCATGGGTCGACAGCAAGCCGGCGGAACACCCTGGTACGCCGCCGGGCTGTGCACACAGGACGCCGCACAAGAGGTCCAGCAGTTCTTCGAACCCAAGGTGTCGGCACTCGCCGGGGGACCGAGAAATCTATCGACGGTCGTGGAGGCCATCACACTCTGCGCTGCGAAGGCGGAGGCTCAGCGACCCGGAATCGACGCAGCGTTCGGGGTCAAACGCCCTTGAAGACGGGCGGGCGCTTTTCGAGAAACGCGGTCATGCCCTCGGCCTGGTCTTCGGTGTCGAAACCGGCGCCAAAAGCATCCTGCTCGCGTTTGTTAGCCTGCGGTAAGGGGAGGTCCATGCCATCGCGGATGAGTCGCTTCGCTTCGCTCACGGCGAGTGGGCCTTTGGTCGCGATGTCCGCGGCCGTCTTCTGCGCAGCGGCGACAAGCTCGTCCGGTTCGAACAGGGCATTCACCAAACCGATGCGCAGCGCTTCGTCCGCTCCGATCATCTTGCCCGTGTAGATCAGCTCGCGCGCCATGGCGGAGCCAACCCGGCGGGGGAGTCGCTGGGTCCCGCCGAAGCCCGGAATGATGCCGAGGTTCACTTCGGGCTGGCCGAACTTCGCCTTGGTCGACGCGTAAATGAAATCGCAGGCGAGCGCGAGCTCACATCCTCCGCCAAGAGCGAATCCGTTGACCGCCGCGATCACGGGAAACCGGAGCTGTTCGAGACGAGTGAAGAGCGAATGCCCAAGAGCGCCGAAGCCTCGTCCCTCCGCCTGGTTCATGCTCGTCATGGCAGCGATGTCGGCTCCCGCGACGAACGCTTTCCCACTGCCGGTAATCACGACCGATCGGATGCTGTCGGCGCGCTCGACTTCCTCGATCGCCGCACCCAGGTCACCGAGGACTGCCTGGCTGAGCGCATTGAGCTTTTCCGGGCGATTGATCGTGAGCGTGGCGACGTGATCGTCGTGGCTGACTTCTACGAACGACATGGCGCGCACTCTAGCCTTGAATCGCCTCGCGGACGAGCGCTTCGGCGCACGTGTACGGATCGGCGCGGCCCTGCAGGATCTCTTCGAGCTTGGCGCTCACCCGATCGGCAAAGCGCGTGTCGACCTCGTCGATCAAGGCCTGAACCAGAATTGCCCGTAGCTCGGCCATTCGCCGGTTCGCCTGGATCTCCCGTCCCCTCTCCGTCGTCGTGAGAAACTCCCGGTGCTTTGCGAACGCCTCGATGAGCTCGGGAAGCCCCTCTTTGCGGTGGGCGATGGTCTTGATGATCGGTGGGACCCATTCGCCGGCCGCGGCCTCCGGACCCTTGCGCAAGGTCGAGACCGCGGTGTGGCCTTGCATCTTGCCAACCCCGACCGGCACTCGGCGTAGGGAGAGCATCTGTTGGAGGTCTTGCGCGGTCGCATCGGCGCCCACGCGGTCGGCTTTATTGACGGCAAACACGTCCGCTACCTCGAGAATCCCCGCCTTGATTGCCTGGATGTCGTCACCGAGGCCTGGGGCCATGACCACCAGCGTCGTGTCCGCGAGCTGAGTCACTTCGAGCTCGTCCTGCCCGACGCCGACCGTCTCGAGGATCACCACGTCGAACCTGGCTGCGTGAAGCACGTGAAGCACGTCGCCCGTGGAACGCGAGAGCCCGCCAAGATGTCCGCGGGTGGCGATCGAGCGTATGAATACGCCGACATCGGTGAAGTGCTGCTGCATCCGAATCCGATCACCGAGAATCGCGCCTCCGGAGTACGGGCTCGTCGGATCGATGGCGAGCACGGCGACGCGCTTGCCCTGGTCTCGGTAGAGGCGGATTAAGCCGTCGACCAGCGTGCTCTTGCCAGCGCCCGGGGTGCCTGTGATGCCGATGACGTAGGCATGCCCTTCATGAGAGAAGATCTGCTTGAGAAGCTCCGGGGCCCGGGGGTCGCGCTCGTCGATGAGGCGACAGGCTCTGGCGAGCGCACGGGTGTTCGCTCGACGAACCCCTTCGATCAGTCGCGAAACCTCCGTCACTGCGCCTCCGAGACGGTGCCGAAGGTCGTCCCGGGAGGCCCGCCCCACGCGGCGATGCCAGGCCGACTGGGACCCAGCGCCTTCAACGGCCTAGAGGCTGCAGCTCTACAGCTTCCACGGAACAAAGCGCTTTTGGCCGGGAAAAACAAGGGAAAATGACCGGTGGGCGCAGTTGGATTTGAACCAACGACTTGTTCCGTGTGAAGAAACCACTCTACCCCTGAGTTATGCGCCCAAATTCGAAGACCCACGTCTAGCACGCCTTCGAGCCATCGCCAGGGACCCACCCAACGATCCCTCCCTCCCGGCGCCCGCAGCCGGGGACACGAAGCCCACCCAAAACCACAATGGTTGCCAACCCTTGTCGACCCAACTGCGAATTCATCCGTGGCTGCGGAAGTTCGGTCTGATAAGAATTCGCAGTTCGGTTCGTAACTATCGAGAATTAATGGGGATGGAGAGGCGGTTCGTGTCCCCTGGGTGGTCAGTCGGAACCGCCGCCTAGCTTGGCTTTGAG
>CBDUCC010000470.1:0-2968 GCA_965365555.1 uncultured Myxococcales bacterium
TCGCTATCGAGCAGTGGCTGTTTGCCGATAACGGGCGACGGGCAAGAACCGCTTCGAGTTCAAGCGGTTCCAGAACACTCCAGCGATGCGGGCACGCTCGGAGGGGACCGCCGCCTCCTTCTCGACGATCGACGCGAGCGTGATCAAGTCGTGCGTCGTCCAGCCACCGAGGGCCGCGAGCTCCTTTGCGTATTGCTCTTGGAGCTCTTCGTAGCGACGGGTCCAGTTGGCGAGCATTCGCTCGACCACCCGCCGTGGCTTGGTCCGATCGTCGAACTCGTAGGTGTCGGGGAACAGGTAGCCTTCGGCGTCGTTCGCCTCGACGCCGTAGCTCGCGAGCAAGGAGTTGTCCTCGGTGGCCTCGAGGAAGCCCTCCGCCGAACAGACGCCGTACTCCTCGAGCCTCTCGGCGATCTCGAAGCGCGAGAAGCCCTCCGGGATCAGAATGCGAATCTGGATCTTGCCGAGACGCGTCGTGGCGTACCTCGCCACCTCCTCAGGGGTCATCGGCGTTCGAAACCGAATCTTGCCTTGCCGCAGGTGCCGGTCGAGTCCTCGCATGCGCATGTATACGGACCAGACTCGCGCGCTTCCGATCACCTGCGCGACTTCGAGCTGCTCGGCGAGCGCTCGGAGCGTGGTCCCCTCCGCAACGTCTAGAACGACCTCTTCGGCCCCGTCGTGCGGGCCGCTCGAATCGGGATAGACGACGAACAGCCAGCCGAGCAACGACAGGAGCGCGAGGACGGCGATCAGCGTCACGAGACTCAACAACCTCGCCACCGAAGGTCCGCGCTTGCCCGCGACCTTTATCCGCTGCTCGGACCCGTCCACGTATCCCCCGTATTGGCGTCTAAGAAGCCCTGAAGCAAGATGGTGGCAGCGGATTGGTCAACGACCTCACGACGCTTCGCGCCGCGGCGGCCCATCTCCCGAAGCGAGCGCTCCGCCGCGACCGTGGTGAGTCGCTCGTCCCAATACCTGACTTCAGCCGACATCGCTGCCGCGAGAGCCTCCCCAAGCCCGCGGGCTCGTCGCGCAGCCTCGCCCTCGGTGCCGTCGAGGCGCAGCGGAAGACCCACCACGAGCAACTCCACCTCGTCCTCGACCAGCGCTTCGCGAACTCGTTCCGCGGCGTCGGCCCAACTACCACGGGCGGGGATGGTCTCTCTCGGAAACGCAATGCGTTTGTCCTCGTCCGACACCGCGATACCGATGCGCGCTTGGCCGGGGTCGATGCCGACGACGCGTGGCAACTCAGCCCCCCGGGGCGGCCGCCTGCACCTCGGTATCGGACGGCGGATTCGATGGCCGACTCTTGCTGATCCGTTGGCTGAGGAGCGGGAGCACGTAGGGAAAACCGATTTGGAACTGGTCCAGCTCCGGTGCAATCTGTCCTGCAAGCCAGAACATCATGACCGAAGCGCGCTCGACGTAAAACCATCCGTCCGGATAGTTCACCGATCGCATCAGACTTCGAAGCTCGCGCCGCTCGACCTCCGGATCGGCGAGCGCTTCGAGCTCTTTCGAATTGCTCTTCATCAGTACGGACGGCGAGTAGGACTCGAGCTTCAAGAGCTTCTGGAAGTAGGTCTTGACAGTCTGTTCGAGGAGCGCGCGGTCGCCGCCTTCTGCGACGAAGCCGATGTCCTCAATACCTCGAAGGACGAGGTTGTCGTTCTGCTCGAAGAAGCCTCGAAGCACATCCACCATTCCGAACACGGTCCTCTCGTCGACGACGCTGATCGCGCCGAAATCGAGAACCACCAGCTTCGCATCGTCCGAGCCTTCGACCGGCTGTACGAGGAAGTTCCCCGGGTGCGGATCGGCGTGAAAGAAACGATCGACGAACACTTGCTTGTAAAAACTCTTCACGAGCCGCCCGCCGAGCTTGTGAAGGTCGACCCCGAGCGCACGAATCTCGTCGAGCCGCGTGATCTTGAGCCCCTCCATGAAGGTCATGGTGAGAACGTCCTTCGTCGTGACTTCGTCGATGACCTCGGGAAACAGGATGTGGTCGTCGTCGGCGAAGTTCGCCGCCATTCGGCGCATGCACTCCGCTTCGTGTAGGTAGTCGGTCTCTCGACGGAGCAGATCCACGAGGGACGAGTGGACCGCCTCGATGTTCTGAACCGGCACGAACCACTTGTAGACGCGCACCATGAGTCGGATGACGCGGAGGTCGATCCGAACCACGTCTCGAATGCCTGGGTAGAGAACCTTCACGGCGACCTTGCGTCCATCCTCCATGTACGCAACGTGCACCTGGCCGAGTGACGCCGCGGCCACAGGCTCTCGCTCGATGCTCCGAAAGAACGTCTCAGGTTCGTCGCCGAGGCTCTCGACGAACGCCTGCTCGATCTCGTCGAACGGGTGAGGCGGCACGGCGTCCTGCAAAGTCTCGAGCTTCTTGATGTAGACCGACGGCAGGAACCCGCCCATGATCGACAGGACCTGGCCGAGTTTGATGTAGACGCCTCGAAGCTTGAGGATGTCGGACAGGAGCCGTCGGGAGTTGGCTTCGTCGACCCGAGCCTGGCGCCGTTCGAGCCAGGCCGGTATCTCCGCGTCTTCGCGGCCCGTATCGGGGTTGAGTCGCCACCGCCGAAATAGCTTCAACAAGCCGAGCTGCACCATGTAGCTGGCGAAAATGACGCCGAATGCAAGGACGGCACGGACGAGGCGGATGAAGAGACTCATGCGGAGAGATTTCGAGGGTAGCAGTGATCGAGATGAGGCCCACCGCTTTAGCGTCGAGCCATATCGGTATAAGGTCTGGGGTCCGTGTCGGGTAGTCAGACTCGAAAGCTCAGAGATCAACTGCAAAGATCGCTCCGACGGGAGCGCTTCTCGGAAGCGCTTGCCCTTTACCAGACGCTGGAACGGCTCGAGCCACGCGAGCCCCGTTGGCCACACCGCAAAGGCGACCTCCTCATAGGGGCGGCCGGCAAACCCGGCGATGGTGGCT
>CBDUCC010000471.1:0-2936 GCA_965365555.1 uncultured Myxococcales bacterium
CGAAGCCTCCCAGCGCAGACGTCCCTTCTTCTTCATCGCCTGGATGCGCTCGTCCCGCTGGGTCGGTGCGTCGGAGGCCTTCGACGATAGCCTCGCGTCCTTTCTCGGCGGGACGATCACGCGGATCCTCCGGTCTGGCTGATGCTCCTGCCGCTGCTCGGCTTGGCCGGACTCGTCGCCTACCAGTACTTCGTTCCGCCCACCCCCCCATCGGAGCCCGTCGCCGTCGCGCAGGCCGAAGAAAGCGCAGCACTCCAAGCCGCGCCTGCGAATCAACCTACGGCGGCCGAGGAACGCAGCGCGGCCGCACTGGATCCGCAAGCCCGCACCGCTTCCGAACGGCGCTACGAGCTCGAGAACGATCGGCTCATCGCGGCGTTCACGAATCTCAATACTGCGATGGTGAGCCTCCGGGTCAAAGGCGACCGCTATCTGGATCCCGAGGGAAATCCCTCCGAGCTCGTCACGACCGACAAGGAGCAGTACTTGCCGCTCGCCCCCGAGCTTTCCGGGATAGCGATTCCGGCGGACGCGTTGTGGACGGTCGCCGAAGCATCGAACGTACGCGTTCGTTTCGAATGGGTCGGGGACGGAGTCACCGTCACTCGCACTTGGGAGCTCGACGAGCCGCTCTACCAGCTCTCTTCGACGATCACCGTTCGGAACGACGGTACGAGTCGGCGTTCGATCGGACTCGGAATCACCTCGGCCCACTACGTTCGTCGAGAGGACGAGAAGGGTGGTTTCTTCGGACGGCCCTCGCCCGCACTGAGCCACGGCATCTGCCAGCAAGCCGACGAAACGATCCGAGAAGACCGCGAAGGGCTGCTCAGCGAAGACGAAGCCCGCCCAATGCTGCCACATAGTTATGGCCCGAACGTCGAATTCGTCGCACTCAGCAGCGTCTACTTCGCGATCATCGCCGCACCCGAAGGTGGCTCGGCACAACGATGTGACCTGCTCGCCAGTGACCGTGGCGGCACCGTAGAGGATCCCGACGGAAGCCTCTTCGAGGCGCGCCTCGCCTACGCTCCGACAGAGATCGAGCCCGGCAGCACAGCGACCTTTCGAACCGCGGTCTATGCCGGTCCCAAAGACTACGACGCCCTCGAGACCTTTGGGCACAGCTCTACCAACGTGATCGACCTCGGCTGGTTCAGCTTCATCGCTCGTGGAATGAGCTGGCTGCTTCGTGCCATCTACGGCTTCGTCGGCAACTGGGGCGTAGCGATCATCTTGCTCACGTTGCTGGTGCGGGTGCTACTGCTGCCGTTCGTCATTCCGCAGTTCCGCAACATGGCGAAGCAACGCGCCCTCAAGCCTGAGATCGACAAGATCAACGAGCTCTACAAGGACGATCGGGAGAAGAAGGGCGCCGCGATGATGGAGCTCTGGCGAAAGCACAAGGTCAACCCCCTCGGGGGCTGCCTTCCAGTGCTTCTCCAGATGCCGATCTTCTTCGCGCTCTATCAGACGCTCTCGACGAGCATCGAGCTTTATCACGCGCCGTTCGTACTCTGGTGGACAGACCTTTCTTCGCCCGATCCGTTCTACGTGCTGCCAATCATGCTGGGCGGCTTGATGTTCGTGCAACAGAAGCTGACCCCGGTGCAAATGGATGCAGCGCAGGCGAAGGTGATGCTCTACGCCATGCCACTCATGATGACGTTCTTCATGCTGTTGCTTCCGACGGGCCTGTGCTTGTACATGGTGACGAGCTCCGCGGTCGGCATTACACAGCAGCGGTACATGTACTGGAGAATGGACCAAGGCCCGCCTCTGCTCGCCACCGAATCCGACGGCGACGATGGCGGCGACGACGATCAAGCGGCCGCCCCGGACACGGGCGCCGCATCGAAGCGGGCCAAGCCCCGCGGAAAGAAGAGGACTCGACGTGGACGAGCTTAAGAACAAGCCCCGCGATGGCGCACTGTTTCTCGATCAGGGGGACACCCCGCAGGACCCCGGCCGCTTCGCCGGCGATGGCAAGGCCGAGGAAGCGGCAGAGATCCTCGAGGAGCTGATCAACCTGATGGACCTCGACGTGCGGGTGGAGATCCGCGAAGACGGCGAGCGCATCGAGCTGGACGTCACCGGCGAAGACTCGGGACGGGTGATCGGCAAGAAGGGCGCTACACTCGACGCTCTTCAGTTTCTCATCAATAAGATGGTCAATCGGTTTCCGGAAGGGCGCCGCCACGTCGTGGTCGACTCGGGCGACTACCGAGAACGGCACGACGACGGTCTCGTCTCGATGGCCAAGCGCCAGGCAGAACGCGCCATGAACGAAGGCAAAGTGGTCACACTTCAGCCGATGAATGCGCGCGACCGTCGGGTCATTCACATGTCGCTCGCCAAGTTCGAAGGCGTGAGCACGATGTCTCAGGGCGAGGGCACGCGGCGCCGGATTCAGATCATTCCGGCGCGCCGGCGCCGTTAGCCGAGGCGCTCGCGGCAGGCGAGGACTGCGCGCGGTGCGCCACTCGAGGGCACCCGGTAATCGACGCGGCGCAGCAACTCGTAGCGCTCCCCGAGAGCCGGCTGTCCTCCGGCCGTGAGGACCCACACCTCGTCCGCGAGCTGCGTACCGATGGCGAGCCACTGTTCGGGGGGGAAGGTCGCGCGGGAAAGGGCGACTCCATACCGCGGCCGAGGCAGGGTGGGACGCTTGGGGTCCAACCTCTGCTCGAGAACCCGAACACGAGGCGCGATTCCGAGGGCGCCGGTCGCGGTGCGAAGAAACGCCGTGCGGATTCGACGTGGTTCGACCAGCGTACCCTCGATCGAGCTCTCGGAGAGGAGGATCGGAATCGACGGCGCACCGACCCCTGCGCCCACATCGACGAGCGAGGCGTGCAAAGCACACCAACCTGCCGCGATCAGCTCCGAGGCGTCGAGGAAGAGGATTTCGGCGAGCTCGTCATCGGTGCGGGCCG
>CBDUCC010000472.1:0-2930 GCA_965365555.1 uncultured Myxococcales bacterium
CTTCCAGCGCTTCCGCCGGAGCCGCTGTCACCTCCGGTGCCCGCCGCCCCGCCCGAGCCTGCCGCACCGCCCGCACCTCCGCAGCCGTTCGAACCGCAGCCGTCGTCGCCGCATCCTCCTGCCATGAGGCCGGCCACCAAGATCAGAGCTAAGAAATACCTCATACGCCCATCCCCCCTAAGGTCGATGGCCTTAGTTAGCCACCGAAACTCGCGGGGCGCCAACCAATGGCTACTCGCGCACCTGCAGCGGCGCGGCCGATGGCCAGGGATTGCTGTTTAAGAGCTCGAGTGCTTCTGCGTCGTCCAGGACATGTGCGGCGAAAAACGCAGTGGCGAACGAGGCCGTGTAGTCGATTGCCTCGCTGACTCCAATGTAGGTAAACGGCTCACCATTGGTTTGCCGTTCTCCATCGCCGCATCCGGCCGCGAACCCCTCGGTCAGGCCGGCGATGTTCGTCACCGACCAATGACCGGCATCGATGAGGTCGAGCTTGTACGCCGGCGTATTGGCGACTTGGAAATTCTGGCCGATGAACGTGTTGCCGATGGCCCCAATGCTGTTGTCTTCCGTGGCCTCGATCATCCCGACCGGAACCTCGATGTTCTCCATCATCACTTCGCCGTACAGGATGTTCTCCATCGGAGCCGCCATCCCGAGCACGGCGGCGATGCGCTCGTCGTTCTGGGCGACCCGGCCAGCGGTCACCGAACCGATGCTGTGGCCGAGCAATCCCACCTGCGATGGAATCGCCGCGACACCCTCCGGCAGCACGCCCCCTTCGAGCACTTGGTCGAGCAACATCCGAACATCGGTCTCTCGGACGTCGACCAGCTCGTTCGTAAGCGCAGATTGGGACCCCTCGAGCGCATCGAACAGCGTGTCGCCTTCATGGTCGGCCGACACCACGACGAAGCCGTCCGAGACGAGCCGCTCGATGACGGCGTGCGCCGACCAACGGGTGCAGGTGTAGCAGTGGGTGTAGAGCACGAGCGGGTAGTCCCCGGCGAGTGCTGGCGCGTCGCGCGTCGCCGTGGTGGTTCTTGCGACGCACTCGCTCGGCGCCGCTTCGAGCAGCGGCGCCAGGGCTGCGCGCCGGTCCCCGCGCTCGAAGTCGAGCACCTCCGACGCGCTTCCGGTCGACTCGGTGGGGTACCAAACCTCGACAGGAAGGGTGCGGTCCCGCGCTTGGTCGGTGATGCTCGTCGTCAGCACGCCCACGCCTACCGGCCCGGTGCCGCTCGATGCCGAAGATCCGCCGCAAGCGCCGAGCATCCATAGAAGGAGCCAACCAAAGCTGTGAAACGGGCGTATCATGGCGGCCACCCTAGGGGAGCGGCGGGTTCCGAACAACCGCTATCTAAATGGTGGCTCCAGCGCGTGCCCAGTTCCCGCGTCGATACGCCAACATACCGAGGCAGGCCCGGAGCAGGAACGAGATCGGAAGCGCCACCCAGACTCCAAAGGCACCCCAGTCGAGCACGAAGCCTAGAAACCAACTGAGCGGCACCTGCACCAGAATCGTGCCGACGATGTTGATCATCAGGCTGGTGTTGGTGGCGCCCGCCCCTCGAAGCATCCCGACGAGGGCGATGTTGACCCCGACGATGGGCATGCCTGCCCCCAGCACGCGGACCCAGAGGATCGAATACCGCCCGAGCTCGGTGCCCGAATCGACGTCGAAAATCGCGATGATGGGTTCGGCCCCAACGACGATCGAGAGACCGAGGAGGCTCATGATCCCGGTCGACATCAGCACACCGCTTCGCACGACCTGCCGCGCCTCGGCTTCGTCATGAGCGCCAAGGGCGTTCCCCACCATGGCTCCGATCGCTTGGGCGACCCCGAGACCGGGAACGAATGCCAGCGACTGAATCCGAAGCCCGATTCCGTGCGCTGCCACCGTGACCTGCGCGATCCGCGCGAGCATGCCGACGATGGAGAGAAAGGCCACGTTGAGCACCACCATGTCGAGGGCGGCGGGCGCTCCGATGCGAAAGAGGTCGCGCGCCAGCGGCCGGTCGAGTCGGGCGAAACCGAGACGGGCTCGCACCCCGGGCACGAAGTCCCGCTCGAGCAGCGCGACCATCAAGAACACGGCGACGGCCTGCGAGATCACGGTCCCCCAGGCTGCGCCGCGCACACCGAGCGCCGGCAGCCCGAGCTTGCCGAGAATGAAGCCGTAGTTGAGAACGATGTTCAGCGCGTTGCTCACCAGCGCGACCATGAAGGGCAGCTTGGTGTTGCCGACCGCCCGCAGCGCCGCGGCGAAGAGCATGTTCAAATAGAGGAACACGCTCAGCCCGAAGAGCGGCCGTAGGTACCCGGCGCCCAGGTCGCGAACCTTCGCGTCCGCGCCGAGCCATTCCATGGCGAGGTCTGCGCCGGCATTCCCAAGCACGGCGACGACGAACGAGACGATGTACGTGAGCTGAATGCTCTGCTGAAGCACGTGGTTGACGCGTTCGGTCTGCCGAGCACCCCAAGCCCGGGCGACGAAGGCCACCGTTCCCACGGTGAGCCCGAGGATCGCCACCATCAGAAGAAACACGAGCTGGGTTGCGAATCCAAGCGCGGTCAGCGCCTCCTCGGCATCGACCAACCGCCCGCACATCGCCGTGTCCACCGCCAGTGTGACGACACTCATCACGTTGAGCCCCACGATCGGCATCGCCAAATCGAAGAGGCGTCGAAAGATCGCTCGGTCGACGCCGGCAGTGTGACCTGGCACGGCGGGCATGCGGCCGGCAAGGGTGAAGGCTCGAACCGGGGGGCGCCACCACACTCCGGCGCCGCCGAATGCGGCGAAGGAATTGCGCCGGCTGCTCGGAGCACGCAGGAGCTGCGGTTCTGGACAGGCGAATCTCCCCGAATCAAGCGGCGGCATGATCCTTGCTCCGTGGGCGTCGGGTCGTCGGGCGGAGGTTGCG
>CBDUCC010000473.1:0-2913 GCA_965365555.1 uncultured Myxococcales bacterium
GTCTGGTCACCGGACCGGAGCTCGACATCGAGGTCGTAGAGAAACGGGTCTTCGACGGACCACAGGTGGGGGTCCGGGACGGGGACGCGAATCTCTTCACCGGGAGCACCGGTCGCCGTGCCGACGACTTCGCCGTCCGTCGAGGCGGTGAGCACCACCGTGTGTTCCGCACCCGCGTTGGGAACGACCGGAACGACGACCAGCTCGCTTCGTTCGAGATCGGGCGTTTGGTCGAGGCGTTCGATGTGCGCCTCCGCCACGGGTTCGAGCCAAACGGTCTGCCAAATGCCCGCACACTGCGAGAAGAAGATGCCGCCCTGGAACCCGAACTGCTTGCCGATCGCCTCGCCGTCCTGGCCGTGCGGATCGTAGACGCGAACGATGAGCTCGTTGTCTCCAGATGGGTTGAGGGAATCGGTAATGTCGAAGCTGAATGCGTCGTAGCTCCCTCGATGGGTTCCAACCTCTTCGCCGTTCACGTAGACGACGGCCTCGTGCGTGACGGCGCCGAAGTGGAGAAGGACGCGGCTGTCGCTCCAGCTTTCAGGAACCGAGAACGTGCGCCGGTACCACGACCGCTGCTCGTTGATTCGCATGATGCCGGACAGCGCCGATTCGATCGGGAACGGCACTCGGATCCGCTCCTCGAGGTCGCCTTCCCCGGGTAGAGGGTCCCAGTCAGCGCGCGGGCCGAACTCCCAGATTCCATTGAGGTTTTCCCAGTCGTCTCGAACGAGCTGCGGCCGTGGATACTCGGGTCGCGGATTGTCGAGCGGGACCTCGTCGGTCCATTCGGTGTCGAGCGGCGGCTCCTTCGGTTGAAACTCCTGCGCCGAGACAGCGCTCGCCACCATCATGAGCCCCACTGCAAGCGCCACAGGGGCGAGTCGTCGTACCATCATGATTCCAAGTCCCTCCTACAGTCCATACTCTGCGCGCTCGATCAGCTCAATCTGCATCTCCCGATTCAGGGTCACGAAGTAGGCGTTGTACCCCGAAATCCGCACGAGCAGATCGCGATAGTTCTCCGGGTGCGCCATCGCATCACGGAGCGTGTCCGAGCCGACGACGTTCATCTGCATCTGCATGCCGCCGAGGTCGAAGTAGGTCTTCGAGTAGGCCCGCATCGTGTCGACCATGGTCTCGTGCTTCTCGCCGGCCTGCGGCACCACCTTCACGTTGAACGCGATGTTGTTGCTCATGTGCGCGGGGTCGAGCTGCGCCACGTCTTGAAGGTTGCGGAGCAGGCTCTTCGATGCGATCGGCTGCGGTGTCAGGCCCGGGGTGAAGGCCTTGCCCTGAAGCTTGCCCGAGGGGAGCGCCCCGCTGAGCGTTCCGTAGGCGACGTGGTTCGACATCGACCAGAAGCCAGCCGTGTAGTGGCCGCCCCGATAGTGGGCGTGGGTCGAGAAGCAGTCGTGCACGAACGCCGTCACGCGATTCGCCATGGCCACGGCGGCTTCACCGCCCGAGCCAAAGAGCGGCACCTTGTTCTTGATCAGCGCCAAAAGCGCCTCGTGCCCTTCGTAGTTGTCGTCGATGGCCTTCTTGAGCTCGGCGAAGGAGACCTTCTGGTCGTCGAACACCAGCTTCTTGATGACGACGAGCGAGTCGGTCACGTCGGCCAAGCCGATGCACGCGGCGCCAGAGCTGTTGTACTTGGCGCCGCCATGGGTGACGTCGTCGCCGCTTTGGATGCACCCATCGATCAGCGAGGAGAGCAATGGCGTCGGGCGAATCTGCTGGTGGGCTTCACCGAGCATGTGGTTGTATTCGATGGACTGGTCGATGAGGAAGCGGAGCTGGGCTCCAAACGCGTCGAAGAACTGATCGAAGGTTTCGAAGTCTCCGTTTTCAATCGAGCCCGTCGACGGACCGAGCTTCCAACGAAGGACCGGATGCCAGCCGTCGTAGAGCGCCATCTCGAGGGCGCCCACCATGTTCATCATCTCGAAGTTGGTGTGGCCCATGTGCTTTCCGGAGAGCGTCGGCTCCACGCAACCGGTGGCCGACCAGTCGCGCACATCGCGCTCCTCGTAGCCGAACTGTTCGAGCGACTTCATCACCGCGATGTCGTTGTGGATCGACGGCGTGGCCGTGGTGATTCGGTTCACCTCGCAGAGGCGCTTGAGGTACGTGTCGCTGTTCTTCTCCGGGTGGTAGCGCGCGTTGACGTTCGGCTCTCGAAGCCCGAGCATCTCGGTGGCCTTCAAGAACAGGTAGGTCATGTCGTTGACCGCGTCCTCGCCGTCGGGCGTGATGCCTCCGAGGGTGACGGCCTGGTCCGACGAGCTCCCGCCGAAGTAGTAGTTGCCGACCTCCGGCGTGAGCGGGAGGTGGTCGGTGCAACGAAGAAGCAGGCAAGAGACGAGCTCGAGAGCGTGCTTCTCGTACGCCTTCCGAGCTTCGGCGCTTCGGAGCTTCTCCATGTCCGCCACGAAGTAGGGCTGCAGCCACTGGTCGAGCCTTCCGAGCGAGAGCCCGGCGTTCATGTTCTCCATATGGAGCGCGATCCACGTGAGCCACATGAGGTGGACGGCTTCGTGGAGCGTGCGCGCCGGGCTATCTGCGACGTGCTCGCAAGACGCCGCGATCTGCTCGAGCTCCGCCTGGCGCTTCGGGTTCGCTTCCTCCGCAGCTTGCGCAGACGCCCGCGCCGCGACGTTCTTCGCGTAGGTGGAGAGGCCTTCGAGCGTCAGGGCCATCGCTTGGAGGGTGGCGCGTTGGCGCTCGTTCAGATCTTCCTGGCGCAGCCTCTCTTCGATCTCGGCGATCATGCCGCGCGTTCCGAGGCGAAGGATCTTCGGGAAATCGGGGATCGTGTGCGAGATAGTCGCTTGCTTCCAGAGGAAGTACACGGCGAAGCGCTGATCGATTTGCTGGCAGAGCGGCCCGTCGTAGCAGTCACGCACC
>CBDUCC010000474.1:0-2910 GCA_965365555.1 uncultured Myxococcales bacterium
AGGCCTCGGCAGCGCGCACTCGGGCCGCTGCGAGTGAGGGATCGATCTCGACCAGGAGCTGGCCTTCTTCGACGCGGTCACCGACTCGAACGAGCACGCGCCGTACTTCGCCCGACGCACCCGCGGCGAGGCGGGCCTGCTGAAGCGCGCTCACGTCGCCGAGGAACGACCACTCCGCGACGATGCTTCCCGTCTCGACCTGGTCGACCCAGACGCGCGCCGGCGGCGGGCCATTCGGTCCGCTCTTCGCCGGGGCTTCCGCCTCGCAACTGGCAAGGGTGAGTGAGAGCGCGAACAGCGCCTGCATCGGAAGCCTGAAAAAGGCCGCAATCATCGGAAAAATTTAGTCTGCTGAACCCTTTTGACAAGTGAACTGACCTGACTATATAAGCGGCTCTCTATCGCGGGGTGGAGCAGCATGGTAGCTCGTCGGGCTCATAACCCGAAGGTCGTCGGTTCAAATCCGGCCCCCGCAACCCACAGCGTTGACCGCTCTTCAAGGCCCTCGGTTTGCACCGGGGGCTTTGTCGTTCCGCCAAAGAAAAGGGCGCCTCCGCGAACGGTCCAGCGCGCCCGATAGCGCCCGTCTTCGAGGGGGTGGAGCTGAATGCCATCGTCGAGCAGATGCTTGAGCGCTTCTCGCGCGTCCTTGGGGCTCTTGTCGAGGAGCGCTCCGAGGTCACGAATCCGCGTGACGACGTCCTCGGGCCCAGGTAGGTCGAGTGGCGCGAGCATGGCTCCCAGCTCTTCAACGCGGCGAACCTGTCTGCCGGCGAGGACTTCGAGCTCACGGATCTTCTCGAGGATGCTCGCCGGCGCCGTCCCGGTGGAGGCGAGGTCGACGAGGTTGTCGATCTTGGCTCGAGTCGTGGCAAGCGCCGTTTCGGCCCCGGCGCGCTCGTCGGGGACGGTGCGCTGCACCCTCGCGAGCTCAGCTCGGGCGGTCTCGATGAGATGTGCCACGACCTCGGGCCGATTGAAGTACCGGAGCATCGCGGACGTGAAGGCCTCTCGCAGGGCATCTTCCATCACCGTATGGGAGTTGTCGCACGATCCACCGTTACCGCGGCTCGCATCACATCGGTAGCGAGGCTTTTGCGTCTTCTCGATGACCATCGGGCCGCCACAGACACCGCAGCGGATCAAAGTAGACAGGGGATAGACCCGGCGCGCGGTGCTGGCCCCGCCTTTGCGGCAATAGGCGGATCGCCCAACGGCCGCGTACCGCTCTCGGGCTTCGTCGTTGCGTGCTTGGACGAGGGACCAGGTCTGTTCGTCCACGATGCGGAGCTCCGGCAGCTCGACCTCGACCATCGGAGACTCACCTGGGCGCACGACGCGCTTGCTTGTCGTGGGGCTCTTCTTCCACGAACGAGCCCCAAACGTCCAGCGGCCGACGTACTTCGAGTTCTGGAGCATCGAGCGGACGCCGGACATGGCCCACCCATCGCGCCGCTTTCGCGAATCCTTCTGCCGCCCGCGGGGCGGCTCGACCCCTTCGTCGTTGAGGGTCTTGGCAATGTCCCGATAGCTACGCCCGGCCGCTCTCATCCGGAAGATGCGTTGAACGATTGCTGCTTGCGCCGCCACGATGACCGGGACTTTCCCCTGACCGTCTGCGGCTGTCGCCGACGTGTACCCGTAGGGCAGGGCTCCCGTCACCCGTCCGCTCTGGGCCCGGTCTCGGAGACCCCGGCTGGTCTTGTCCCCCAAGTCTTTGAGGTACTGCTCGCTCAGAATCGATTTCACGCCGTAGAGGAGATCGCCCCCGTTTCCGAGGGTGTCGATCCCGTCGGCAACTCCGATGAGCCGCACCCCCGAGAACGCGAACCGCTTCCGGATGGACGCGGAGTGCTCGATGTCCCTCGAGAGGCGCGAGAGATCTTCGACGACGACGACGTCGAGCTCCCCGGAATCCACGGCCGCCATCAGCGAAATCAGCCCGGGCCGCTGATTCGTGGCGCCGCTGATGCCTTCGTCGCGATACGTGTGCTCGGGGGACAGTCGCCCACCCCGTGCCTCCACCCACTGCTGCAGACGCGCAATCTGCGCGGACGCACTTGTCTCTGATTGCTTGTCCGACGAGAAGCGCGCGTAGGCGCCGATCCTCAGTCCCGCGAGTTGCCGGTCCATCCCAGGGCGCATCCTATCGTTCCTTGATCAGACTTGCCACCGCCGCTCGCACCAGGATCGTCAGCGCGTGCCGCTCGGGCGCGGAGAGCCGCTCGTGCTGAGGTCGCGTGCTGAATTGGTTGCCTTCGTCGCCCTTGTGCTTCGGCAGGGGGCGCGATGTATGCGCGTGTTGGCTTGTGCGACTCGTACCTGCCATTCCTTGTTATCGGTTTTGCCCCTCAAAAAGTTGCGCGAGCCCGTTACGCTCCATTTCCGCGAGCTGAGCAACCGCGAAAGCACGGCAGGGATGAACGACCTGACGCGTGACGCTTCTTGGCGCTTTTCGTCGCGCGTCGTCGCTGCTTGGCGCCGATTGGCGTTTTGTGGCGTCGGCTGTCGTTGCTTGGCGCGATTTGGCGCTTTCTCGCCAGAATGCGCCATCGAGTGACAGCGAGTGTTGCGAAAGTGCCGACAAGTGACGGTTGACGACAGGCAGCGCCATTGGGCGCCAAAAAAGGTCACGACTTGTTCGGGCAAGGAAGAGTTTTGTGAAACAAAACTGCAAGCGTTCCGCGCGAACCATTCACGGTTCGCCGCTCCCCGCTTGACCGGCGTGCTCAACGCCTTCGGCTTATTCGCCCGCGCAGGACGCCGTTTCACAGAAGTCCATACAAACGCCGTGCCCGATGCGCGAGACGAATCTCGAACAGGCTCTTAGCCCGTTGGAACTATTTTGGGAACCGAAGCTCTGCAAGATTCCGGTTTGGGTTTCAGCGAGCGATCGGGCGTGAGAGTGGG
>CBDUCC010000475.1:0-2897 GCA_965365555.1 uncultured Myxococcales bacterium
CAAAGAAGGTATGCTCGAGCTTCCGATCCGCCAGATTTGGCACGGTAGCGCTATGCTACCCTGCTCTTCGACGTGGATCCGATCGACGAGGCCTGGGCAACGGTCGAAGCGGCCTGGGGAGACGAGGAGGCCCATCGGCGCTTCCTGGGCGTCTGCATGGCGCTTGGACGTCTGCCCGAGGCCGGCAAGCGGTACCGCCGGGTGCGGGACTCCGACCCGACGCGGGCGGAGATGGCGGCCGAGCAGATCGAGCGGCTACTCGGCCTGGCCACCCAACAACTCGAGGGAACCCGGGCCGACGCTCCGACCACCGAGCACAAAAGGACGCTCAGCTGGGTGGCCTTCTTTATGATGTTGGTGCTGATGGGGGCGGGAACCTGGCTTCTGATGCGCGGATGACCCCGCGTGCCTGAGAAACCCTCGAATCGATATGCAGGTCGACTTTGCCGCAAAGGAGCTCACCGTGAAGCTGGTCTACTACGGACCGGCGCTGAGTGGGAAAACGACCAACTTGCGCGCGATTCACTGGCTCGGAACGTCGAGCGCCTGCGGCGACCTCATGACACTCGAGACCAAGAACGATCGCACGCTGTTCTTCGACATGCTTCCGATTACGATCGACGGTGCACGAGGGGTGAGGGTTCGGCTCAAGCTGTTCACCGTACCCGGGCAAGTGATGCACGACGCGACCCGGCGCCTGGTGCTCCAGGCTGCGGACGGTGTCGCCTTCATCGCGGACTCGCAACGCAGCGAAGCCGGCGCAAACCGAGATTCGTTCTTGAACCTGAAGCGCAACCTCGAGGACAACGGCATCGATCCCGAGCGTATGCCCATCATCATTCAGTTCAACAAGCGCGACCTGGAAGATGTGCGCAGTGATGAAGAGCTCGAGTCGATCGCCCGGCAAAGCAAAGAACCGATCTACCGAGCGGTCGCAACGCGAGGATTTGGCGTGATGCAAACGTTGATCGGCCTGATCCGCGAGACCTGGACTCGACTCGAAGACGAGCACGGCTTGCACGAGAAGTTCGGCATCGATGCGGCGCATTTCATGCACGAGGTCGAAGCGAACCTACGTCACAAGCCGGGATCGGGCGCTCGATGATGCACGACGAGACGACCCACGCAGACATCCTGCTGGGCGACGTGACCCGGCTCGAGGACGTCCTCAGCCGCGATTCGGTGACGAAAGTGGCGAAGTCATTCTTCGCGCTCTTCGGGCTTCCGGTCCGTGTGATCTCTGACGAAGGTGACCTCTTGGCGGACGTTCATCGCGATCAGCCGCTCTGTCGCTATCTCAACACGGTGCCCGACGGAAGCTCCAAGTGCTCGGCCACCGTCGCAGCGGTTCGCGACCTCGAACCGACGGGCGAGCCGGCCATTCACCCCTGTTTCACCGGCGCCGTCTACCGAGTGGTTCCACTCGAGCACCAGGGACGTACACTCGGACGATTCATCGTCGGCCCGTACGTCCCGGCGGACTCCAACGGACCGCCCGCGACCTTGGCTTCTGTCGAGGGGGCCCTCGACCCGAGCGCGCTGCAGCACCACTACGGGGAGATGCCGCGGGTTCGCGAGGACATTGCCCAACAGATCTCCGATCACCTGCGGGGCGTGATCGAGCTTCTGGTGTTCTCGGGTCATCGGGCCCAACTCGCCTCCACCATGCAGGTGGCGAGTGTCCGGGAGAGCTACCGCGAGCTCGCAGAGAAGAACGAGGCGCTCAAGGAATCGTACGAGGAGCTACGACAGTTGGACAAGCTCAAGTCGACGTTCCTCGCTACGGTAAGCCACGAGCTGCGCACACCTTTGACCTCGATCATCGGCTACACGGAAATGCTCGAAAGTGGAGCTGCGGGAGCGATGAGCGGGGAGCAGACCGAATTTCTGCAGACCATTCGAAGCAAGGCAGACGAGCTGCTGAAGCTGATCAGCAGCCTGCTCGACCTCGGTCGCCTCGAGGCGAAGACCCTGGAGCTGAACCACGAGCCGGTGGATGCTCAAGCGCTGCTGGCCGGGGTCGCGTCCACGATCGTTCCGGCGGCGAACCGACGCAACGTGACGATCGAGATCGACGTCGCCGAGGGCACGCCGAGAGTCTGGGGCGACCCGATCCGGCTCCGACAGATCCTGCTCAACCTCGCCGACAACTCGCTGAAGTTCACCCGCGATGGGGGGCGCGTAGGGCTGCGGGCGAACCCAGGGGAGCTCGCCATTGGCGGGCCATCCGGCCTCGGCGATGCGCTCTTCGCGACGCGACGGCCGGCCGTCGTGCTCACGGTTCAAGACACGGGGATCGGTATCGAGGAGGCTGAGCTCGCGAGGATCTTCGATGCCTTCTATCAGGTCGACGCCGGCACCACCCGCACTCACGGAGGCGCCGGTTTGGGGCTTTCGATCGTCAAACAGTTGGTCGATGGTCATGAGGGAACGATCGAAGTGACCAGCAAGGTGGCCGAGGGCACACGGGTCACGGTGACGCTTCCTGCCGCCAACGACGATGCATGACGAGTTCGAAAAGATCGCCTGGCTGACGGCTCGCTTCGAGCTCGCGGGCTCGTCCGACGGCCTGATCGTCGGCATTGGGGACGACGCGGCGGTCTTCGATTTCGGGAGCCGTCCAACGATCGTGACGGTCGACACACAGGTCGAAGGCGTCCACTTTCGGCGCCCGATGCTCTCGCCAGCGGAGCTCGGAGCTCGTGCGATGATCGCCGCGGCAAGCGACGTCCTGGCCATGGCGGCAGCTCCGTTGGGGTCGGTGCTCGCCCTGACACTACCGGACGACTACCCCGATGCCGACTTCCGAGGGCTCATCGACGGTCTCGCCGACGCGGCACGCCGCACCGGCGCCCGGGTGATCGGAGGAAACCTCAGTGGCGGTCCGGCGCTCTCGA
>CBDUCC010000476.1:0-2877 GCA_965365555.1 uncultured Myxococcales bacterium
CTGAGCCTCACGCTCGCGGGCGTCTAGGTCGAGCTCACTGTCCAAGTGGGAGCGCAGCGCGGCGAACATCAGAGTCGGGTCTTCGGCCCAGCGCGGCGCTCCGATCTCTGCTTCGCGGACCCCGCGATACCCATAGTCGACCAGAAACCGACTGAGAGCGTCACGGGTGCGGCCAGGTGGAAGCGAGCTGACCCGAAGCTCGGCGAGCGGCCTGCTTCGAAGCTCGGAGACCACTTCCGGCTCCTCGCGAGCCAGCTTCGCGATCTGCCAGAGCACGAAGCCCGGCCGCGCACTGGACACATCGTCCAGCCCAGAAAGAAGATCGCGGTAGAGCCCGAGGCCCTGATCCCGGGCGAAGAGTCGCAGGATCCCGAGGAGCGCGAGCGCTGCGGCGAGCAGATTGGCGTAGGCCGTGAGCATGATCGAACCGGTCTCGTCGAGTAGGTGCTCGACGTCGCCAAGCATTCGGTCGAGTCCACTCGGTTCGAGAATGCGTGGATCGATGGAACCGATCCGCATTCGCTCATCGGTGAAGTAGGCTTCGAACTCCTCGATTCGGGCGTTGAGCCGAAAGTTCTCCCGGACGTAGCGGGAAACGGTTTGCGGCAGTCGCAGAACGAACCGCGTGGAGCTCTTCTGAGCGACGACCTCATCGAGCTCAGCACTGTATTCACCGCCCCCGAGCCGAAGAAGCATCGACGGGTGAATCCACGGGATCTGGGATATGATCGCGCTGAACTCGCTGAGATTGATGTAGATGCGGCCGCGAAAGTCGCCGACGAGCTCCGCGTCCCGTGGCACCGTGCAACCCAGAGCACCGAAGGCTCGGCGGAACCCCAGCTTGCTGAACTCGCTGAGGACGGACCAGGTGAAGGGTGTCGCGACGCCCGGAAGCGCTTCGCCGATATTGGCGTTACTCCAGACGATCTTGCGGCGATCCCAGGTGCGATCCCGACGAGAGCTTCTCCGGTTTCGGTTCCTCGGAACGACGATCGGTCGGGCCTGGAGGACGTAGACGTGTTGCCCCGATATCGCCCATTCGACATCCCGCGGATCGCCGAAGTGCGCTTCGATCCGCTTCCCGAGATCCGCGAGCAGGAGGAGCTGCTGCTCGCTCAGCGCCGGCCGCTCGCGCTCCGATGCAGGGACTTCGACATCGCGAACACCGCCGCTTTCCTCGAGCAGTGTCTGCTGCGCCTTGTCACCGAGCATCTGGTCGCGAAGCTGACCGGTGGTCTTGTCGATGCGGTACGTGTCCGGTGTGACCCGTCCTTCGACGACCTGGGATCCGAGTCCGTAGGCCGCATTGATGACGACCTCACCGGCATCTCCGGTAAGCGGATTCGACGTGAACAGGACCCCCGACAGCTCGGCAGGGACCATGGCTTGAATGACGACGCCGACCGAGACTGGGAGGTCTTCATCCAACGTGCGTAGGTAGGAAACCACGCGCGGACTGAACAGGCTCGACCAGCATACTTTGATCGCCTCGAGGACCTCGTCTTCACGCGTTAGATTGAGGAGGGTGCGATGCATGCCTGCGGCCGAGGCCCCCTCTTGATCTTCATGCGTGGCCGAGGACCGAACTGCGAAGCTCGTCGCGCCCTCGTCGCGCATGGCGAGCAAGGCATCCCCTACGCTTCGAACCACGTCGACCGGGAGGGTCGCTTCGCGCACTCGTTCGGCGACGACGGCAAGTCGCTCATCCGAAACGTGCGGCATTCGAAGCAGAGCCCGAGGGCGGTCAGCAACCTCGAGGACGCTCGAGTAAAAGGAGTCCCCTACCCAGCCCGGCATGGCGTAGGCTGCCGGAACGGGGAACCCGGCGCGGGCCAACGCGGCGAGGCTTCGTGCTTTTCCGCCGTAGCCGGAGGCACGACGCGGAACCACCGATTCAATTCGCTTCAGTACCCGTGGCATCCCGACCGATGCGTTCTAGCGCAGGACTCGTGGGGGTCCACAGGGGGCGATGGACGTAGGAGGGGCCGAGCGCTATGTACGCGCCCGTGGCGGTGATGGAAGACGATCATTTTCATGATCAATGCGGGGTATTCGGCGTGTTCGATGCCAGCGAGGCGTCGAACCTGGCCTACCTCGGTTTGCATTCGTTGCAGCACCGCGGCCAGGAAGCGGCCGGAATCGTTTCGAGCAACGGGGAACAGCTCTTCGTGCACCGAGGGATGGGCCTGGTGCAGGATGTGTTCACCGCACCCCAGATCGAGAAGCTCCCCGGCCGAAGTGCCATCGGTCATGTTCGATATACGACGGCCGGCGGAAGCCACATCAAGAATGCTCAACCGCTCGCCGTCGACTGCGCGCACGGGGCGATCGCCGTGGCCCACAACGGAAACCTGACCAACGGTCTGGCACTGCGGCACGAGCTCGAGAAGGACGGCTCGATCTTCTCGTCGGACAGCGACACCGAGGTGCTGGTTCACCTGATTGCCCGCTCGAAGGCGGAGTCGATGGTCGATAGCGTTGCCGATGCGCTTCACCGCGTCGAAGGCGCGTACTCGCTAGTGTTTCTGTCGCCGGACGAGCTGATCGCAGTCCGAGATCCGTATGGCTTCCGACCGCTCTGCCTCGGCAGGCTCGACGGAGCGTACGTCGTGGCCTCGGAACCACCAGCCTTTCAATTGATTGGGGCTGAATTCGTTCGGGACGTGGAGCCTGGCGAGATGATCGTCATCAACGAGTCGGGCCTCCAAAGTCTGCGGCCGTTTCGAATCGATCCTGAGCGTCGATACATGTGCATCTTCGAGTACGTGTACTTCGCTCGTCCAGACGCCTCGTTCGACGGCATCAGCGTCTACGAAGCGCGAAAGCGCATGGGTCGCGCCCTCGCCGAAGACCAGCCGGTGGAAGCCGATCTCGTCG
>CBDUCC010000477.1:0-2856 GCA_965365555.1 uncultured Myxococcales bacterium
CGGGAGCAAGCCATGGCTGATGCAGCACTTCTCATTCGATGGCAGCGCGCGGTACCTGGGCGCGAGCAAAAGGCACTTTCACTCTTCGGAGGTTCAATGGAGTACTACGGTACTCTAGTAAGTGAGGGAGCGATCGAGAGCTTTGAGCCGGTGTTATTGAATCCCTCCACCACGGACCTGACGGGTTTCATCCTCATCCGCGGGAGCGTCGATCAGCTTTCGGCACTCAAGCAGCAAGTGCGCTTCAAGGAGATGATGCTTCGCGGTCAGTACCTCATCGAAGGCCTAGGGGTCATTGATGGGTACCTCGAGGGCGAGCTCCACGGCCGGATGACGCAGTGGGCGCAGGTGATCTCCGAATAGAGGGTTGAGGCCGGCAACGCGCTGGGAAATTCGCACTTGGCCTCGTAAGTAGCCGAGAACAGGCCGTTTTTTGGGGGGCTTCGTGTCCCCGATCAGGCGGCGACGACGGGGAGCTTCGTCGTGACTTCGGATTGCGCCGGGTAGAACTGCTTGCAGTAGCGGCGGTACTCGGCGATCGGTCCGTCACCTTCGGCGAGGATCGGTTTGTCGAGATAGCGCTTCGTCGCCCAGACCGGCGCGTCCTGGCCGACCTCGCGATTGAGTCCGAACGAAGCCGCCTCGCGCACGAACTTCGTGAAGAAGCTCGGACCCCAGTTCTTCACCGACGCGGCGGTGCGCAAGATGATGTTCTCCGCATCGATCGGGGTCGACAGAACGAGGAGGTTCACCTGCGCGTCGAACCTAGGCACGGTGACCCTCACGAGCGAGTAGCCGAGCCCGTGGACTTCGACGTTGAACTTGGCGGTGATGCCAAGACGCTCGCCGAGGGGCTGGTACTGAATGCCATAGGCGCCCTTGAGAAGGTGGCCTTGAATGTCGAGGTCCCCCTCGTACCAGGCGTCACCGAAGCCGTGGAGCTGCACGAAGTGGCCCACATCCACGCTGTTCTCGCTCGTCTCCTGCGGATGACTGGAGACTTCGAACGCTCTGGTGCGGAAGCTCGTCCAACCTTCATCGGGTCCGGGAAGAACGGGAACCTCCCAATCGGGGGCGAGGCCGTCAGGATGGTACCAAGCCAGGATGTAGCCGTTCTGCTCGCGCACATGCCAGGTGTCGAGCTTCGCTTTCCTGGGAACGGACTTGCCGTAGGCGTGAACGCAGCGGCCATCGCCGGCGAACTGAAAACCATGGAAGGGACACTGGAGGTTTTCCCCTTGGATCGTCGCCTTGCCGAGGTGCGCTCCCATGTGCGGGCAGTACGCACCGGTAAGGTGCGGCTCGCCGGCTTCCGTTCGGTAGAGGATCAGCTCCTCGCCGAAATACTTCAGTGGAACCACTTGGCCCGGCTTCACCTCTCTCGAGGTCGCGACCGTGTACCAACCCAACGGAATCCCGGGAAATCGGAAGTACTCGCCCAATCTAGTCTCCTCGGCGGCGCAATCGCCGGCCCCTAATAGGCCAGAAATGTAGGTGCATACCCCTCGGAGGTCCGAAAAAGCGGCTGAACGGTTCCGACGGCGGGCTGAGCGGTCCCTTCGGGTGGGTGAACGGTTGCTCGGCGCCACCCCGTCTAGGAAAACCACATGGTTCCGAGCAGATGGGGGGCGACGGCCTCGGCTGCCAATCTCTTTACAAGGGCCGCTGTCGGGATATTAACCCGGTGTGATCGCGAAACTTCTAGGCCTGCCGGACACTCCCGGCGTGATGCTCTCGGTCTTCATCGTCGGCGGGATGCTCTATTATTTCTCGCTCGCGTCGATCGCCTACTTCCTCTACTTCAAGAAGTTCAAGGCGAAGTTCCACCCGACCTACGAGCTCGACAAACGTGAGATGAAGTCCGCCATCAAGTGGGTGGTCATCGGCATCGTTGGCAACGGCCTGCTGATGCTCCCGATCCATCTGCTGATCGCCAAGAATTACTCGAAGATGTACTACGACATCAGCGACTACGGATGGGGCTGGATGTTCGGTCAGGTCGTCTTGTTGCTGGTGTTCACGGAGACGCTGATCTACTGGACCCACTACGCGTTCCATCGCGTTCCGTTCCTCTGGAAGTATGTCCACGAACGCCACCACAAATACCGGGTGCCGCAGCCGTACTCGGCGCTCTCCTTCAATCCGATGGATTCGTTCCTACAGGCGGTACCCCATCACATCGCGGCCTTCTTCTTCCCGGTTCATGCGGTCGTCTACGTCGCATCCGTCACCTTCGTCACGCTCTGGGCGGTGTGCATCCACGATCGGGTGAGCTTCGTGCGCCTTCCGTGGCTGAACTACACCGACCACCACACGCTTCACCACTGGTACAGCGACTTCAACCTCGGGCAGTATTTCACGTTCTGGGATCGACTCGTTGGTACATACCGAAGCCCCACCGTCGACTACGACGACGTGCCCGAAGGCATCATCTATCGCCCCCCGAGCAGCGGTCCTCGGTCCAAGGCCCCGTCGGCTTTGACACCGGGCGGTATCCAACCGGCCGAGTAGTCAGCGCGCTATTCGAAAGTCGGTGTACTCACCGGTGTAGCTACGCCAACGCACCTCGACGTCGTCGACTCTCGCGGTCGAGGGTCCGTTGTGTGCCCAGGAGAGGAAATCCTTCACGTCGTCCTCTTCGCCCTCGGCAACGATCTCCACGGAACCATCCGGGCGATTCTTCACCCAGCCGCTCAGACCATGCTGTCGCGCCTCGCGTTGCGCCGTCGCGCGGAAGTAGACGCCCTGCACGCGCCCACGAACGAATAAATGAATGCGTTTCTGTCCCATCAGCCGTATCGAACGCCCATCACGTGAAGGTAACCGAACACGAGCAACTGCCATACGTGCCCGCCG
>CBDUCC010000478.1:0-2853 GCA_965365555.1 uncultured Myxococcales bacterium
GTTGTCGGCGAGCATTTTCAGACTGCGCCGGACTACCCGCCGGACCAGCTCGTCGGGACCACGATCAACGAACTGCTGCCGCAGCTCTACGCCCAGCTCGAGACCATCGACGGCCAGCCGATCGGCGAGGACAAGCGATCGGGCAAGTTCAATTTCGAGGATCTGTGGGCAGGGCGCGGCGACACCGTCAGCTCGCCGCCATCCGCGATGTGGGCATGAAGTTCGATCCACAGAACCCGGTGACGGCCAGCGCAGGGCTCAGCATTGCGAGGCCTGGTGACACCGTTGCAAGCGTCTTGAAGCGCGCCGACGATTTCGCATACTCCGCCAAGGGCAAGGGCGGCAATCGCCTTTGCGGCTGAACCATGACCCATCACGTCTTGATCGCCGGCTGCGGGGATGTTGGTAGCGCGCTCGGCAAGCGACTGCTCGACGACGGATGTGCGGTCTGGGGCGTGCGACGTCGCATCGATGCACTCGCGCCGGGCATCCGACCGTGGCGCATCGACCTCCTTCACCCGCAAAGCCACGGCGAGCCGCCGGCCCGCTTTGATACCCTCTTCTTCACCGCCAGCGCCGACCGGCGTGACGAAGACGCGTACCGCGCGGTCTACGTGCATGCGCTCCAGAGCTTGCTCGAAGGCCTGCGTGGGGCCGCCTGCCCACTCGAACGCCTGTTCTTCACCTCGAGCACGGCGGTCTACGGACAATCGACTGGCGCGTGGGTCGACGAGAGCTCTGCCACGGAGCCCGCCGGCTTCAACGGCAAGGTCCTGCTCGAAGCGGAGAAGCTCGTCGACGATGCGCCGGAGCTCGGAGTCAACGTTCGCTTGTCGGGCATCTACGGGCCGGGCCGAACGCGCCTCGTACGAAAGGTCTGGAGCGGCGAGGCGACAGCGACGGACAGCTGGACGAATCGTATCCACGTCGAGGATTGCGCAGGAGTGCTGCATCACCTCATGGGACTCTCGAACCCAGAGCCGCTCTATGTCGGCTCTGACGACCTTCCGGCCACGACGGCTGAAGTGGTCACCTGGATGGCGGACGAGCTAGGAAAGCCGATGCCTGCGACCGCGGCGACCACGCGACGGAACAAACGCTGCCGCAACACGCGCCTTCACCAGAGCGGCTACCGATTCATCTACCCGAGCTTTCGGGACGGCTACCGGGGCATCATCGACGATTTTCGCCACCGATCGGCGCCGGGAGAGTGATCAGCCGGTCCGGCGAATGATGTGGAATCCGAAGGGTGTTTCCACGACGCCGGTCGTGTCGCCTACCTGCAGAGCGAAGGCGGCATCCTCGAACCCTTTCACCATCTGACCTCGTCCAAAGCTCCCGAGGTCACCGCCCGCTCGCGCCGATCCGCAATCGGAATGCGCGCGCGCGAGCTCGGCGAAATCCGCGCCGCCTTCGAGTTGCTGCGCGATCTCGCCGATTTGCGCCTGGGCCTCGTCCTTGGTCCGTGTCGCAGACGAGCGCTCGGAGCCGGCGTACATGAGAAGGATGTGAGAAGCGTTGATCTGTTCTGCCATGTGGTCTCCCCTCGCGGGGCGCACCCTAGCAGAGATCGGTCTGTGGCAAACCGGCTAGACCGGACGAAAGCGCGTGCTCGCGAGGGAGAGGACGCGAGCTCGATCGACTTTCCCCGAGCGATTGAGCGGAAGCTCGTCGAGGACCGCGATTGTTCTTGGTCGCTTGTGTCCGGCTAGACCGCTTCGAATCGCGTCACGGAGGCGCTCGAAGTCGAAGAGCGCCGGGTCGACGACGAGCGCGGCCGCGACGACCTCGCCCCAGGTGGGATCCGGGACCCCGAAGACGCACGCCGCGGAGATGCCAACGAGCGTCTCGAGCCAGGCCTGGACCTCGACTGGGGATACGTTTTCCCCTCCGCTGACGATCAGGTCGTCCAGGCGGCCGAGGACCTGAAGCTGACCGTCTGGCAAGAATCGCCCCTCGTCACCGGTCCGGAGCCATCCGCCATCGGCCCAGGTCTCGGTGTCCTCCACCTCACCGAGATAGCCGTCCATCAGGATCTCACCGCGCACCTGGATTTCGGCGTCCTCGATGCGCACCTCGATGCCCTGGAGCGGCCGGCCCGAGCCGGGTCGGCCGATCTCGCTTGGGCTCTGGGTGGCGATCTGAGAACAGGCCTCGGTGCATCCGTAGGTGGCGAGCGCGGGTACCTGCCGCGCGACCGCACGCTGACGGAGGGGCTCCGGAAAGGGCGCACCGCCAACGAGCACAGCCCGCACGGCGGGAGGTGGAGACCATCCCGGATCGGCGTCGAGCAGGCGCTGAAGCATGGTGGGAACGAGGCTCATCAGGGTGACGCGCTGGCGTTCGAGCAGGTCGAAGATCGCCGCGGGCTCGAAGGGACCGGGGGCGAGAACCACGCAGCTTCGCGCGATCAGCGAGCGACTGAGAATCGAGAGCCCGCCGACGTGCGCCGGGGGCATCGCCAGCAGCCAGCGATCGTCGGGAAGCCAGCCCAGGTGATTGCCATGCGCTCGGGCTGAGGCGAGGAATGCCCGTCTCGACAGCTTCGCCCCTCGCGGTGCGGCCCGGCTTCCAGACGTGTAGACAATCGCCAAAGTCCGGTCCTCGGGGATGGGGGAGTGCAGTGGAAGGGTAGCGGTCGTCGTGGTGGGCGCGTACGGATCGATCGTCGGTGGTGCGCCCGCCGCGGCGAGTACCTGCTCGCGTTCGCGACCGGTGAGGCGCGGATGGACGAGCAGCGCCGGGCATCCGATCTCGAACACGGCGAAGAGCGAGACGATCGAATCGACGTCGGCACGGGGGCTGAGAGCGACCCGATCGCCCGGCTCGAGCCCCGCCGAGACCAGTCGGTCG
>CBDUCC010000479.1:0-2851 GCA_965365555.1 uncultured Myxococcales bacterium
TCGGATGTCGACGCCGGTTCGGACGGCGGGCCCTGAGTCAGGGGTTTCCTGACGCCTCGAGGAGGTTGCCGGCTTGATCGATGTACTCGAATCCCTCCGGGAGCTCGAAGAACGCGCCATTGTCCGCGCGGATCGTGACGTCGACTCGTCCCGGGTCGAAGCGCCTCGGGGTCACGGCCAAGAGGGCTCCATCACTCTGGATCGACACCTGAGGCGATCGCTGCTTGCCGAAGTAGACGGCGTAGCCGATGTCATGCCGGATCGCGTGGCCGAGGACCCGGACGGTCTTCCCACCTTGAAGCCCACCAAAGTTCGGATCGAGGCGATCGAAACCCATCTGCGTCGACGGCCGATCGCATGCCGAAAGCAAAACTACTGCGCCGATGATCACGCTTGCTGCAATCCGATGCGGACTCATACCCCTCAGGTCCAAATTACCACGTTCTGGAATCGAAGGCATGCTTGACATGCCTGGCGGGCCGTCCGCACACTCCCGCTGACCAAAGGTTGCAGTGACCAAGCAGAACCTCCTCGTCGTCGATGCCGACCCCCGCAGCCTCCGTGTGCTCGAAGTCAGTCTTCGAAACGCGGGTTACAACGTGGCTGGATGTCCCAGTGTGGGGAAGGCGTTCGAGATTCTGCACGCCAACAAGCCTGACCTTATCCTCTCCGACACCACCTTCTCCGACATGAACGGCTTCGAGTTCGTGGAGCAGCTTCGACAGAACGACGACTGGGCCGACATTCCGTTCATGTTTCTCTCGAGTGACGGTTCGATCGAGAGCAAGATTCGCGGCCTGGAGCTCGGCGTGGAGGACTATCTCACGAAGCCGATCTACATTCGCGAGGTGGTCGCCCGCGTGGGAATCGAGCTCGCGAGGCAGGCGAGGGCGGGGCTCGCGCTGAAAAGCGCCGACGGTCGCACTCGTTTCAGCGGCTCGCTGTCGGAGATGAGCGTGGTCGACTTGCTTCAGACGATCGACGTCAGCCGGAAGTCGGGCGTTCTGACTCTGGTCTCGGTGGACGGTCAAGAGGGCATGATTTCGTTCGACTCGGGCGCGGTCATCAACGCCATGGTGGAAGATCTGCGAGGCGAAGATGCGATCTACCGGCAGCTTCTTTGGCGGGAGGGCACCTTCGATCTCGAGTTCCGTCGTGTGAGCCTCAGCGAGCGAACCGTTCATCGGACCACACAGGCGTTGTTGATGGAAGGGATGCGTCGACTCGACGAATGGAGCCGGCTTTCCGAGCTGCTGCCTTCGTTCGACACGGTTCTCGAAGTCGACACGGAGATGCTTCGCGAGCGCCTCCGAGAAATGCCCGATGAGCAAAACGAGATGGTGCGGCTGATCGACGGTCGACGGGACGTCGGTCAGGTGCTCCTCGCCCACGGAGGCGATCATGTCGACGCTCTGCGAAAGATCGTCGATCTCTACTTCGAGGGGTTGGTTCGCGAGGTCGGTCGCATCCAAGATTCGATCCCGGTCCTCGCCGAAGCGTTCGTTCACGCGTCTGCGCCTCCTCCCCGCGAGGGAATCAATACGATTCCTGGTCCGGGGGGCGCGCCGACGGAGGTGTCGGTGCCCGGCGCGCCTCCCGTGCCCGCGGTGTCATCTACCTCGGTGACCGCTCCCGAGATGGAGGCCGTCGCAGGACCCGCATCGGCCACCGTCGTGGCGCCTTCTTCGGAGTCGGCGCGCGAGCCCTCCGTCCCGGCCTCGGCTCCCGCACACGCACTGGCCTCCGTCCCCGCCCCGGGAACGGCTTCAGACTCGCCCGATCACGTCACCACCCCGGTTTCGCTACCGTCGCCGAGGCTCGACGCGACCGACATCTCGGACGACGAGATCACGACTCCTTCTGGCCGCTCGGCGCCGCCGCCGCCCGACACCAAGAAGGGTTGGCAGCCGGCCCCCCCGCCTGGCGGTTCGGTCCGCGAGCGCCAACCGACTCCAAAAGGATTTCAGCAAGCGCAGCCCGAGCGTTCGGCATTCGGCGGCGGGACGATCCTGAACTGGTCGGGGCGATTGCCACAGAACGATTCCGCGCTGGATGCGTCCAGCCGCCAAACCGTTGAGGTGGGTCGTTGGGACGAGACTCTCGAGGAGCTTCGCGCCGATCCGGAAGTCGACGAGGCGATCGAGGCGATCGATTCAGATCCACCGCCTGGCCCTTTCGTTCGCTCGACGCCGCCGAGTGACCCCGCGAAGCAGCGCGACGACGAGATGTCTCGGCACGCCGGGGACGAGACCGGGGACCAGGACGAGCCAGCTGCGGACGAGCCAGCTGCGGACGAGCCGTCCCCGCTGACGTACAAGCAGGTCTTCGAGGCTGAGGAGGGTGCGAGCATGCGCGCGCCGCGCGCGGTGGGGACGACGTCGGTCGTGGTGGCCGATCCGAGGCCTAACGTCCTGCCCTGGGCGGTGCTCCTCCTCGCCATGGTGCTTGGGGCGGGCGCGGTCGCCTTCCTGTTGTTCGGTGAAGTGCACATCGGCCGCGGACGCCGGCGTGTACGGGGGATCCATGGACAGGAGAAGGGCACCGTCCGTCGCGTCGGAATAGGGGGTCATGGCCTTGACCATCGGATCTGAATGTCCCATGCCCTTTTGATCGTTGAGCGCTTCTGCGGAAAAGAATCCGAAATAGGTGTCTCCGACGTAGACCGGTTCGTCTCCAGCAAACACTTGAAAATCGAAATTTTCAATGATCATGTCCGCCGCCTCGCTGACCTTGGTCATGCGGCAGCGCATGGTCAAGGTGCCGGTGGCCGGCGTCACCTGGCGGTGCAGGACGGCGCTGCCCCCCAGGTTGGGGAATTTCAGGTCGCGCCGGCTGCGCAGCGCAGATCCGG
>CBDUCC010000480.1:0-2837 GCA_965365555.1 uncultured Myxococcales bacterium
GCGATGCGGCCCCACTTCAAGTAGAGCTTGCGCTTCTGGCCGCTCGACCGGCGCTCTCCCCCATCGTCTGCCATCTCAGGTGCCGAAGCCTAGCGCGTCCCGAAGCTCGTCGAGGAGTTCTCGGGCCTGTTGCCCCACGCGGCGCTGGAGCTCGGGGAGACAGCGAGCCACCCGAAGCGCGTCCCCATCCTCGATCGCCAAGCTGGGCCGGCTGCCCAACAGGTCGCGGAGACGCACGAAAACAAAAGGTGGATCCGCGTAGTCCGCTGGGAGTCCCCAGCCGTTCAGTCGCTCGCGAAGTCCCTCGAAGGCCGCTCCACCATCTTGCCAGCGGATCGCCTGCTGGGTCTGCAGCGCGATTGCACAGAGGTAGGGGTTCGTTCGTCCGCTGTGTTCGACGAGGTGCCCGTCCAGAAACATCTCGGTTGCGATATGTGCGACCGCGCGGGCCGTCCCGCGCCGTACTCCGGCTTCACTGAGCGTCGACAGGGCCCAGCCACTGAGGCTGAGGAAACGGTGAGCCCGATGGAATGCCTCGTCGGTGCGGTGGTGGGTGGCGATGCCGTGCTCGATCGCGGGGTCGCGAACCTCGAGCAGGGGTACGCGAGTCATCGCCTCGAAGTCCGGCAACATGCTCCCGAGGACGTGCTCGGGGCTCGGGTCGGCCCAGGATGCAACCACGGCATGTCCGAAGAAGTTCAACGCCCGAGCTCCTCGGCGAGCCTGGCCACCGTATCGGGAAGGAGGAGTTGCTCGCGGTCGGTCCAACGACGAACGCCGGGCTCGCCCCGAAACCAGGTCCGCTGACGCCTTGCGTAGACCCGCGTCGACTTTCGGATCTCGCGCAGCGTTTGATCGAGCGGGACGCCGTCTCGAACGTGAGCGAGCATCTCCCGATAGCCCACGCTCCCGAAGGGCCGCACGGAGTCCCCCCACCGCTCGCGCAGGCCCCGGATCTCGTCCGCCCATCCAGCGTCCACCATTCGAGCTGCCCGTTGCTCGATCAGGGCAGTGTGTGCCTCTCTGTCCATGTCGAGCGCGATGATCGTCGCATCGTAGCGTGGCGCGCCGAGTGCATGCTCCGCGCGCAGTGTTCCCATGGGTACTCCGGTTTGCTGGTAGACTTCGAGGGCCCGGACGATCCGAAGCGCGTCGTTGGGGTGGATGGCCTCCGCGCTCAGCGGATCGACTTCCGACAGCTTCGCATGAAGGGCGGGCGCGCCCGCTGCCGCGATTTCGGACTCGATCGTTGCCCGGATCTCGGGATTCATGGGCGGGAGGTCGACGAGCCCGCGAAGCAGAGCTCGGATCCACAGGCCGGTCCCTCCTACGACGATCGGGAATCGTCCCCGGCTTCTCACGGCCGCGATGTCCGCATCGGCGCGTGCGGCGTAGCCGGCAGCATCGATGTCTTCATCCGGATCGACGATGTCGATCAAGTGGTGCGGCACTCCCTGGAGCTCTTGCTCGCTTGGTTTGGCGGATCCGATATCGAATCCCCGGTAGACCTGCACGCTGTCGGCGCCGATCAGCTCGCCATCGAGTCGCCTCGCGAGCTCGATGGCGGCGCCTGTCTTGCCCGTGGCGGTAGGGCCGGCGATCACGAGCAGCGGGGTGAGCTCGTCAGGCATCGGGCCGGCCCGCGCGGGTAAGAGGAATGGACGCGAGGATGCAGGTTTGGTGGCTGGGGTCTGAGGGTCGGACCGCCGAGGCGATCCGCAGCGATGCCGCGCGGTCGAGGATCTTGCCCGCCTTCGCAGCGGCAGCGACTGCCAGCGAGCGCAGCATCGAGTCCTGCGCCCGGTCGCCAACGTCGCGGATCGCGTCAAGGGCGGTCTCGAAGGAGATGCCGCCCCGGACCTCCGCGAGCGCAGCGGGCACGGCCCGCACCACGTAGGTGCCAGAACCCAGCTCGGACCAGTCGAACCCGATGGCACGCAAGGCGCCCGCCTCGGTGCCGAGCACTGTCTCCTGCAGCTCCGAGAGCTGCACGCGGTCCGGAAACAGGAGGTTCTGGTGCTTGACTCGGTCGGACTCGGCGGCGCCTCGGAGCTGCTCGTAGAGCCGAATCGCATCCGCGCGCGCTCGGTCGATCACGAGCAGGGCGTCCTCCGATTCGCAGACGAGCAGTTCGTCGCGCACCTCGGCGATCAGCCGGAGTCCCTGGCCCGCCGGACGTTCGTAGCGAGTCTCGCTTTCGGCCAGTGTCGGAGGTCCGCTCGGCACGATGGCTCCCTCGACGCCGACCGCGCCGAGTCGAGCCTCCCAGTAGCGGTCGCCCGCAGTCGTGGCGGGAAGCTTTGCCCCCAGCATTCGGGTGATGCGATCGAGAAACTGCGAGGGCTGCCGGAACCGCACTTCGGTCTTTTGGGGATGGGCGTTCACATCGACGTCTTCGGGCGCCAGCGTGATCGAGACGACGCCCCGGGGATACTGACCTGGTGGCAGTCGCTCGCCATATGCGAACGCGATGGCGCGCGCGAGCCCCCGGTCGAGGACCGGCCGTCCGTTCACGAGAAGGATCAGCTGCCGAGCGCCGGGTCGTGCTGCTTCGATCGGTGCGAGCGCAGCCTCGAGGGACACACCATCGCGTTCGGCATGGATGCGCTCGAGGGGCAGCTCTGCGAACACCTGCTGGGCTCGTTCGGCCAAGTCGCGCGCTGGGAGGTACCGGCGGGCGATTCGTCCATCGCTCGTCACCGTGAGCCGCAGCTCCGGATGCGCAAGAGCGACGCGCTGACAAATCTCGAAAATGCGTGAAGTCTCGGTCTGTCGAGCCCGCAAAAACTTACGACGCGCAGGGACGTTGTAGAAAAGGTCTGCCACCTCGACGCTCG
>CBDUCC010000481.1:0-2823 GCA_965365555.1 uncultured Myxococcales bacterium
CGGCAACATCCTGCTGTTCGACAACGGTGAGTCGACGCCGTACAAGGTCGGCGGCCCCAACTTCGCGCGCGTC
This sequence comes from uncultured Myxococcales bacterium, assembly GCA_965365555.1. GTDB lineage: Bacteria > Myxococcota_A > Polyangia > Polyangiales > Houyiibacteriaceae > SG8-38. The sequence goes on from CBDUCC010000481.1 coordinate 74, forward strand.
ATCGAGGTCGACCCGATCGGCCAGCGGGTGGCCTGGCAGTACGAAGCCTCGCTGAGCGGCACAACGAGGTTCCCCCGAAGCTGCGACTCGACGGACGCGATCGAGATCTCCCCTACCGCTTCGTAGCGCGCGACGCCGGCACAGTTGATCAGCCCATCCAACCCGCCGAAAGCGTCGACCGCACGATCCGCAACGGGGCCGAGCCGAGCCGCCTCCATGAGATCCACCGCAATGCCCCGAACTCGCTCCGGGCGCGCTGTCTCGAGAGCACGAAGCGCCTCCTGGTTTCGCGCGATCGCGATGACCCGCCCGCCGCGCGCGAGGATCGCGTCGACCACGGCGCGCCCGATTCCGCGCGTGGCACCCGTGACGATCACCCGTCCCTCGGAGACTTTCATCTCAGCCAAGCCCCGCGATTGGACCCCAGGGCGGCTCGGCGGGAACATCGGCTGGTTCTCCGGACACCTCGATCTCGTCCTCGGGAATGAAGCGCGGGGAATCGACGCAGAGGATCGTCTGGAATCGCCCGCTCGGATTCTGGTAGCTGTGCGCCGCCCCTCGCGGCCAACGATGCACGGTCCCCGGCGGACAAGGTTCGCCCTGGCACAGCAGTCCATCGCCGAGAACCATCTCCGACTCGCGCATCTGCTGGTGGACGTGAAGCGGAATGCCCGAGCCCGGTGCCACGTTGAGCCGGTAGATTCCGGCGCCCTTCGTCTCGTAGATGATATCGACGGTGCCGAAGGGCTTCTCCTCGATCTCGAATGAGCACCAGGACGCCTCCCGCTCGATCTCGAGAGAGGGTACGGCAAAGCCTCGAAGCGCCCCCGGCTTCGTGAGCCGAACGACCGCAGACTCTACTTGAGCGCGTCGCTCGTCGGGCGCCGGTGGCGCCAGGATGTACCGCGCCAGAACGTGGGCGGCAGTCTCGAGAAGCCGGAAGCGACAGCTCCTCAGCAGAAACACGATCTGAGAGGCCGTCGCCGCGTAATCGACCGTCGATCGAAGGCTCTCTCGAACGCCCGACGCCTCGGTGCAAAGACGCATCTCGATGTCGACGCGAAGCGGCTGCGAGGCGTTGCGCTCGTGCGGGTACACGCCGACGACGCAATCGACCATCAGCGCTTCGATGCGGAGGACATCCACGCCGCAAGGCTATCTCATTTCGGGACATCTGCTAGAGTCCGACCTGTCATGGCGGAGCCGGCCTCAGACTCGACGAGCGATACAGCCGAGCTTGCCGCCTTCCGGCCCGTGCCGAGAACCGGGGTCATCTACGTCACGGTGGAGGCCCAGAAGCGGGGATTCCGACTCGATGCTCCGGGTTGGTGCAATCTCGGTCAGGGGCAACCGGACACCGGCGAGCTTCCGGGCGCGCCTCCGCGCGTGAGCCGAATCGACGTCGACCGGGGCGACCTCGACTACGCGCCGGTGACCGGCGTCTGGGAGCTCCGCGAAGCGGTCGCCGATCTCTACAATCGGATCTTTCGCCGCGGGATGAAGTCGCAATACTCGGCGGAAAACGTCGGCATCGCAGGTGGCGGTCGCGTCGCAGTGATGCGTGCCTGCGCCGCCATCGCACCAATCCATCTTGGTCATTTTCTACCGGACTATACGGCCTACGAGGAGTTGCTCGACGTGTTCCGGAGGTTCTTGCCGATTCCGATCCTGCTCGATCCGAAGAACGCGTACGAGTTCCGGGCGCACGCCCTTCGCGAAGAGATCCTCGGACGCGGCTTGAGCGCGATCCTCGCCAGCAATCCGTGCAATCCGACGGGCAAGCTCGTCCAAGGAGAGACGCTCGAAAGCTGGGTGGGGATCGCGCGCGAGCTCAACTGCTCGCTGCTGCTGGACGAGTTCTACTCGCACTTCATCTGGGCGGGCGACCAATCGATCGTCAGCGCGGCGCAGTACGTGGAACGGGTCGACGAAGACCCCATCGTGCTCTTCGACGGTCTGACGAAGAACTGGCGTTACCCTGGATTCCGCGTGAGCTGGATCCTCGGTCCGAAGCCGGTGATCGAGGCGGCGGCGAGCGCCGGTTCGTTTCTCGACGGCGGTGGCGTAGCGCCCATACAACGGGCGGCGATCGCTCTGGTCCAGGAAGGGCCGACACTTGCCGAAACCGGGGCCGTCCAAGCGGTGTTCCGCAAGAAGCGCGATTTCCTGGTCGAAGGACTGAAGGAGATCGGCGTTCGCTTCGACCTCGAGCCGGAAGGTACCTTCTACGCCTGGGGCGACCTGAGCGGCCTTCCGCAGTCGCTCCGCAACAGCGATGACTTCTTCAAGGCGGCCTTGGACCGAAAGGTCATCTGTGTCCCGGGGCACTTCTTCGACGTCAACCCAGGAAAGCGTCGGACGGGCCGGCCGTCCCGGTTCGTCGAACACGTCCGCTTCTCCTTCGGGCCCCCGATGGCCGTCCTCGAGGAAGCCCTCGATCGCCTACGGAGCATGGTCGCCGAGGCCCGCTGACCGGCCAGACCGCCCGGAAGCACGCCGGAATTTGACCCTCTCCGCCGCAAATTTCCGTCTCCACGTCTATGTAGGCGACCATACTACATATGACGACATCTGCAGCGGTCGTAGCGAGGATTGAGCAGCAGCCACGGGAGGCAGCCCCCTTCGTGAAGTGGGTCGGGGGCAAGGGCCGATTGCTCTCCCAGCTGCGACCGTTGCTCCCTCGAGGGGTCGAGCGCATGCGCCACGTCGAGCCGTTCGTGGGCGGAGGCGCTCTTTTTTTCTCGCGGCTC
>CBDUCC010000482.1:0-2803 GCA_965365555.1 uncultured Myxococcales bacterium
TCGATGAGCTCGCCATCAAGACGATTCGAGGCCTGAGCATGGATGCCGTGCAGGCGGCCAACTCCGGCCATCCGGGCACGCCGATGGCGCTGGCGCCCCTCGGCTGGGCACTGTTCTCCAAGCTCCGCCGCCACGATCCGACCGATCCGGCTTGGCCCGACCGCGACCGCTTCGTTTTGTCCTGCGGGCATGCCTCCATGCTGCAGTACTCGCTCCTTCACCTGAGTGGGTATGCGCTGTCCCTCGACGATATTCGGAACTTTCGCCAGTGGGGGAGCCTCACGCCGGGGCATCCGGAGAACCACCTCACTCCAGGCGTCGAGACGACGACGGGGCCCCTCGGGCAGGGCATCGGCAACGCCGTCGGAATGGCCATGGCCGAGCGCCACCTCGCGGCGCGGTTCAATCAGCCGGGACACGAGCTGTTCGACCATCGCACCTGGGTCATCGCCTCGGACGGCGACATCATGGAGGGCGTCGCCTCGGAGGCCGCCTCGACCGCGGGCCACCTGGAGCTCGGCAAGCTGATCGTCTTCTGGGATGACAACGAGATCACCATCGATGGCCGGACCGATCTCGCTTTCAGCGAGGACGTGCTCGGCAGGTTTGACGCCTATGGCTGGCATACCCAGAGCGTCGACGATGGCGAAGACATGGTCGCGATCGTGGAGGCCGCCGAGGCCGCAAAGGCCGACCCGCGGCCGAGCTTCATCCGGGTCCGAACGGTGATCGGCCGGCCCTCGCCCAACAAGCAGGATACGTCCGCAGCACACGGAGCCCCCTTGGGCGAGGAGGAGGTCATCGCGACCAAGCAAGTCATGGAGTGGCCGACTGACCCCTTCTTCGTGCCCGACGAGCTTGCGGCGGCGGCGGAGGCCGTTCGCGCGCGGGGCACGTCCGAGCGCGCCCAATGGCAGGAGACGCTTGCTGCCTACCGCGCGGCGGTCCCCGAAAAGGCCGCAGAGCTCGACGCCGCCTTGTCGGGCGAGCTGCCTTCCGGCTGGGACGCCGACCTGCCGAGCTTCGAAGCGGATCGGAAGGGCTTGGCGACCCGCAAGGCAAGCGGCGCCGTCCTCAACGCGCTCGCCGAGAAGATCGGCTCTCTCGTCGGCGGCTCGGCCGACCTCGCGGGCTCCAACAACAGTAGGCTCAAGGGGCTTTCGAGCTTCCTGCCGGGTCAGCGAGGGGTGCCCCGCAACGTCGACTGGGGAATCCGGGAGCACGGCATGGGCGCCGCGATGAACGGCATGGCGCTCCACGGCGGCGTCATTCCGTTTGGCGCAACGTTCCTGGTCTTCAGTGATTACATGCGGCCGGCGATTCGGTTGGCCGCGTTGATGAAGCTTCATACGCGCTACATCTTCACCCACGACAGCATCGGTCTCGGCGAAGACGGGCCGACTCATCAGCCGGTCGAGCACCTGGCAGTCCTGCGAGCCATCCCCGACCTTGCCGTGTTCCGGCCCGCGGATGCGAACGAGGTTCGCGAGTGTTGGAAAGCAGCCATGGAGTGGGACGGGCCGGCTGCGCTTGCGCTCACACGCCAGAACGTCCCAACGCTCGACCGGAGCGCTTTTGCGAGCGCCGCGAGGTCGAAGCGAGGTGCCTACACGCTCCGCGAGGCGGGCGGCGGCGGTCCCGACGTCATTCTCGTCGGGACGGGGAGCGAGCTCTCGCTGGCGATCGAGGCGGCCGACCGGCTTGAAGGCGAAGGCACCTCGGTGCGGGTCGTCAGCATGCCCTGCTGGGAGCTCTTCGAGCAGCAGGATGTGCACTATCAATCCGAGGTTCTACCCCGGGGCGTGCCCAAAGTGGTCGTCGAAGCCGGGATTCGTCAGGGCTGGGACCGTTGGGTCGGAGACGACGCTGCCTTCATCACCATTGATCGCTTCGGAGCGTCCGCTCCCTATCCGGTGCTCTACGAGAAGTTCGGCATCACGGCGGAGCGCGTCGTTACCGAAGCGCAGCGTCTTCTCTCCTAACTCAGCGAGCGGCCGCGAGTGCCGCGTCGTAGTCCGGCTCTTGCCCGATCTCCGGCACGAGCTCCGAGTGCACCACTTTGTCGTTCTCATCGATGACGACGATGGCGCGCGCCGAGACGCCCTTGAGTGGGCCGTCCACGAGCTCGACGCCGTAGTCCTGCAGGAAGCTACTCCGGAAGGTCGAGACCGGGACCACGTCCTCGATCCCCTCGGCAGCGCAGAAGCGCTTCTGCGCAAAGGGGAGGTCCGCGCTCACCATCAAGACCACCACGCCATCGAGGCCGGCAGCACGCTCGTTGAAGGTGCGCGTCGCCGTCTGACAAACCGGGGTGTCGTAGCTCGGGTTGATCGAAAGGATCTTCTTCTTGCCCGCGAAGCTCGTCAGGTTCTTCTCGCTCAGGTCGGTTGCCACCAAGACGAAGTCCGGGGCGTCGCTGCCGACGGCCGGAAGCTCGCCGTTGGTCTGAATGGGGGTTCCTTTGAGGGCCGTGGTCGCCATGATTCTCCTCCTGTCGATCGGGTACCGCCGACTTATAGGGATCCTCCTGCCAATTCCAAGCGGTTGCCGACGAAAAAGAAATTCATTATCAGAAACGGATGCCAGCGCCGCTGTCAGACTTGAGACCGGGCCAAGTGGCTGAAATCGTATCGATCGACTGCGACCGGCAGATCGCGCGGCGACTCATGGAGATGGGTCTGCTGCCAGGCACCGCGGTTCGCATGGTCCGGGTAGCTCCGCTCGGGGACCCGCTCGAGCTGAGGCTCCGCGACTATTCGCTCTCCGTGCGCCGGAGCGACGCCGCTCGGATCTCGGTCCTGGC
>CBDUCC010000483.1:0-2800 GCA_965365555.1 uncultured Myxococcales bacterium
TAGGCAGGTCAGCGGTTCATCGGCCGATGTGATACCTTGATCGTTCGATGACCTTCGGCTCCCGCGAGTTCCTCGGTCCGTACGAGCTGCTCGACCGCCTCGGTACAGGAGGCATGGCCGAGACGTTCGTCGCCGTCCGGCGCGGCAAAGCCGGCTTCGAGCAACGAGTCTGCCTCAAGCGGATCTTGCCCGCCTTCGAAGCGGACCCTGAGTTCGTCGAGATGTTCCTCCGCGAAGCACGCCTGTCCGCGCTGCTTCATCACGGGCACATCGCTCGGGTTCTCGACTTCGGCGTCGCCGATGGGACGCACTACTTGACGCTCGAGTTGGTCGAGGGCGCCGACCTTCGCGCCCTCCTTCGATACCTACGGCGAAGAGCCGAACGCCTGGATACGGATCTGGTCGGATACCTCGCACAGGCCCTCGGGAGCGCGCTCGACTTTGCGCACAGCGCGGACTCCGAGGGAGTGTCCTTTGGTATCGTGCACCGGGACCTGTCTCCGTCGAACGTGCTGCTGAGCCGTGCGGGCGAGGTCAAGCTCACCGACTTCGGGATCGCCAAAGCGATGAATCGCCCGGGCAGCCTTCAAAGCCAGGCCCTCAAGGGCAAGGTGCCGTACATGGCGCCGGAGTACGCCCTCGGGCGCCAGTGCAGCGCCCGTTCCGACCTTTTCTCGCTCGGCGTGCTCCTCTACGAGTGCCTCGCGGGTCGACGGCCGTTCGACGGCGAGCAGGACCTGGAGACCCTCGAGCGCGCGCGAAACGGAGCTCGGCCGCCCCTCGCAGACCTCGCGCCCGAGGCTCCGCCAGATTTGGTCGCGGTCATCGAGTCGCTGCTCGAGCCAGACCCGGAGCAGCGACCTCGGAATGCCGCCGAGGTCCTCGACGCGCTGCAGGCGATCCCAACATCGGTGCTTTCGATGCGCCAGTTGGGCAAGCTCATCGGGGCCGTCGACCGCCAGGCTGCGGAGGCCACGATCCCCGGACTCGCTTCCACCCGTCCGGCGGCTACTCGGCGTCCTCGGAGACGCCTTCGGACTCAGCGCTAGCGCCCCCGTAGACGTTCTGACTCTGCTCTTCGAGCAAGCTGAGGCCGATGGCCATCGCCTTTCGGACACGCTCGAGCAGCGCATCGTCCTTGGCGATCTTTTCGACAGCCATGCCCAGCTTGGAGTCGAGTTGTGATTTGTGCGCCTCGAGTGAACCCACTCGGGATTCGAGCTCTTTCTTGTTGGCTTCGAGGGCGGCAACGCGGGCTCGACTCGTATCGAGCTCTTCCTGGAGTCCGTCGCGGGCTTGCGTGGTCTCGCCGAGCTCGGCCTGAAGCTGGTCACGCGCGGCGCGCGTGTCCTCGAGCTCTGCACTGGTGGACCCGAGCTTCGACTCGGTCTGCCCGAGCTTGGCTTCGAGCTCTTCGGCGCGCTCTTCGTTGAGCTGCTCGCGCTCTCGTGCACCTGCAAGCTCGGTCTCGGTGTCGGCAAGCTTCCGACCCAAGGTCGCGAGCTGTTTCGAGTGCTCCTGCTCTGCCGACTCGAGCTCCGCCTGCTTCTCGGCCTGAAGAGCGGACTCCCGCTCTTCCATGCTGCGCCGCCACTCGGCCTCGGCCGCTGCCATCTTGCTGGAAGCGTCGGTCTCGAGCTCCTCGCGCAGTGCCGCGAGGGCTCCCTGCTTTGCGGCATCCGCCTCGGCAGCCGCTTGCGCCAGGGCCGCGGCCTGTGCATCGGCAAGCTCGGAGCGAAGCGTGGCTAGCGCCGTGTCCTTCTCGTTGGCCGCCGCATGAAGGGCGGCTTCGCGGTCCTCCTGGGCCTTGGCCAGCGCCGCAGCGGACTCCGCCTTGACGAGCTCGAGCGCATCTTCGGAGGCAACGCGGGCTTTGGCGAGCTCGGCATCGTGCGCGCCCTTGAGCGCCTCGATGTCCGCAGCACGGCCTTCGCGTTCGGTGACGAGCTCGCCCTCGAGCGATTCGGCCTTCGCCTTCTCGCGCTCGAAGCGTCCTTTGACGTCTTCGTATCGCTTGTTCGCGTTCTCTTTGTCTTCGGTGAGGCTTGCGATCGCTTCTTGCGCCTTCGCCAACGAACGTTCGAGACCGGCTGTCTTCTCGTGGAAGTCAGCGCTGGCCCGTTCAAGCCCAATGGTTTGATCGCGAAGCTCGAGGATCGCCTTGTCCCGCGCGCTGAGTTGATCGCGGAGCTCCAGGATCTCCTTGTCCTTCGTGTTCATCGCCTCGCGAAGGTCGAGGAACTGGCGGCTCGACACGCCACCGGAGGACTCGGCAAGCTTTGCCTTGAGCTCGGAGATCTCGGAAAGAAGGCGAGCGGCGGCAACCTCTCCGGTGCCGGGGCCGTCGGTCGGGACCGAGGCGGGCGGGACGGAAGCGGGCGGCACCGAGGCCGGCGGCGCCGATGCTTGCACCGACGCGGATGCAACGTCGTCGGGAGGCACGTCCGACACCATGATCACGTCGTCGAGCTCCACGTCCTCGTACTCGCCCGTCGCAGGCGCGGCCTCGACCTCTTCTGCGGCCTCCGGCTCGGTAGCTGGTTGGGCGCCCTCGCCGTCCACCATCAGCGCATCAAACGCGTTCTCCGCGAACTCATCGATTTCGTGATCGATTTCGGGTGGCTCACCCATCTTGGTAGGCAGATCGCTCGACATCTCGTCATCCGACATTTGGCATCCCCTTCGATTCCCGCGGCCAGACTACCAGCGATTTCGCCGTTTGATCGAAACCACGACGAACCCAGCCCCCTCATCGCGTGCAAAGTTATGCCCGCGTCAAAAAAGAATAGTGCCCTGAGCC
>CBDUCC010000484.1:0-2759 GCA_965365555.1 uncultured Myxococcales bacterium
CGATGGTGACGGTGGGCTTCGCCACCTCGACCAAGGCCTCCTGGGTCTCGACCGCCATGCCGGCGCGTCGGAGCGCGTCCCAGCCGCCGTCGACCACGCTGAGTGGTACGTGGCCGACGGCGCGCAGCATCCACCAGACGCGAGCGGCCGCCATAGCGCCGTCGTTCGCGTCGTAGACCAGCACCGGAGTCGACGGTCGAATTCCCCAACGACCGACTTGGGTGAGCCAGGAGGACCAGGGAGGAAGCGGGTGGCGCCCCCCCTGCCGCGGATCGCCGACCCGGGAGAGCTGGGTTTCGAGATCGGCATGGACCGCCCCCGGAACGTGACCTTCGAGGTAGCTCGCCCGCGCGTCTGCGCCGGCCCGAGCATCGATGAAGACGGCTCGACCGCGCTGCGTCACGGCAGCCTCGGCCGGGATCAAGGGGCTCGCAATCATTCTGCTTTCGAGAGTATAGAACGCCTCAAAGGTAAAGTGTTTAGTAACACTTGACACTGGGGACGGCCTTCGGGCACTCTGTGCGCATGGAAGGTAGGCGCCGCCGTGCGAGCCGATTCGATGCCGTGGCCGCGCTGGCGGCGCGAGCGCTTCCCGATGCCTTGTTGCCCATGGTAGAGCAGGCTCGACTCGACGCGCAGATGGTGCTCGGCAAATAGAGCGGACGCTCGCCGGCCCCGCTTCTCGACGATGCCGCCGGCCCGACTCCGCTTTCGCAAATCGACCCGGTGGATCTTCTACCGCGCGGGCTGGCCGAGAGGATGCAAACGGCCCGCCGCGACGCGACCATGCTGCGCGATCGACTGCTGCTCGGAAAGGCGCCCTCCCCGCTGATCGAGCGACCCATGGCTCGCCCAGCAGAGGTGGTGTCACTGCCTCGGCAATCACCGGACATGACCCGCACGGTCTCCGTCGTGAAGGTGGTACGGGAGACCCGCGATGCCGTCTCGATCTACCTCACCGAGAAGGACGGCTCCGCGCTGAAGTTCAGACCGGGCCAGTTCTTGAGCGTCGACGTGACGATCGACGGTGAGCGCCTTCGCCGGGCCTACTCCCTCGCAAGCGCCTGCCTCGAAGGAGTTCCGACCCACATCACGGTGAAGCGCATCGCCGATGGGCGCGTGAGCAACTACCTAAACGATACCATCGCCGCAGGTCAGGAGCTCGCGGTCCTCGGTCCATCGGGCAGCTTCACGATCGAGCCGAGCGCGGTCAAGCGCCGGCATCTCGTCATGATTGCAGGAGGCAGCGGGATCACACCGATCATGAGCATCGCCGAGACCGCGCTTCGCGTGGAACCCAGCACCCGGATCACGATGGTCTACGGGAACCGCGGCTGGGACGACGTGATCTTTCGAGACAGGCTCGCTCGACTGTCCGAGGAAATCGGCGAACGGCTGAGGGTGGACCATGTCCTCGAGCAACCTCCGCACGGATGGACCGGAGAGCAGGGCCGCCTCGACAGTGACGTGCTCGAGTCGAGGATGCGCGCACTCCAGCTCGAAGACGACGGCATGCAGCGCTACTTTCTCTGTGGCCCGAGCCCGATGATGGATGCCGCACACTCGGTTCTGCGGAGCCGCGGCGTTGATCAAAGTCGGATCGCCGAAGAGCGCTTCACGAGCCCCGAGTCGCGCTCGGGTGCGGAGGGGAGCGATACCGCCGAGCGCGTCGTCATCACGCGAGGCGGACACGAGCATGGGATCATCGTCGAGCCCGGCCAGTCGATTCTCGAGGCAGCACTCGGCGCCGCCATCGAGATGCCCTACTCCTGCGCGATGGGCGGCTGCGGTGCATGTCGCGTGCATCTCAGCGAAGGTGAGGTTCAGATGGAAGAGCCGAACTGCCTGAGCCGCGCCGAACGCGAGCGCGGTTACGTGCTCACCTGCATCGGACGTCCATTGGGCTCTGTTCGCGTCGAGGTGGACCCATCATGACGATCGCCGGAGAAGCCACGACGCTCGATCCGGACCGCTGGTGTTACCGGATGAAGGACCTCTGCGAAGCCACCGGGCTCCCGAGACAGGCGATCCACTTCTACATTCAGCAGGGCTTGCTCCCACCCGGCCAGAAGACCGGCCGAAACATGGCCTGGTACGACGAGGAGCATCTGGAGCGCCTTCGGTTGATCAAGAAGCTTCAGCACGAACAGTTCTTGCCGCTGAAAGCGATCAAGGCGCTGTTCGACGGGGAAGATGGGGTCTTTTCCCCGCGGCAGCATGCCTTCCTCGCAGGTGTCAAGGAACGGCTCGCCGAGTCCCTCACGACTAGTGACGATCGAAGCCCGACGCTCACGCCCGAAGAGATCGCCGACAAGACCGGGATCGACGCGGCGGACGCGGAGCGTGCCTTCGAGCTCGGCCTCGTCGGTGGCGCTCGCGTCGACGGTGCGCTTCGGATTGCGGCGGCGGACGTTTGGATCTTCGAGGTCTTCGGCCAGATTCGAGCACTCGGCTTCACGCCGGACTTGGGTTTCGGCGTCGAAGACATGGCGCTCTACCAAGATGCCATCACCACGCTCCTCAACGAAGAAGTCCGATTGGTGTTCGACCGGCTTTCCGGGCTACCGCCGGAAAAGGTAGCTATCATGATCGAGGCGGTCGTTCCGATCCTCGACCACTACATCATGCGCTTGCACTCCACCAAGATTCGAGAGTTCTTCGCCAACGTGCTGTAAGGAAGGGGCGGACCCATGCTCAGTGACAAAATCCTCGACAACCTGCCACAAGAATTTCGCCGCAGAGTCGAGCCGTACTTCGAG